>NZ_JBFUGT010000034.1:0-49320 GCF_056402775.1 Rhodococcus sp. P3_B8 | reverse complement strand
GCGCTCCCACGGCGCCGAAGGGCACCTTCGTATGTCTACCCGCGACGACTAGCGGGCGGGTCGCATACTCGGATTCGGGCCGAGAGTGATCGTCCGGGTTCTCGGCAGAAGTCCTATTTCCTTCCACCCCGCGGTCAGTGTGATCGTCCCCGACTCCGGGTAGTCGCTGATCCAGTAGTGCGGCGCGGAGTGATATTCGGACGCCTCCGCGGCGTCGGTCTTCGACGTCGAATGCGGGTGGCGTGGATCGGCGACGCCCTCCATGTCGTCGACCTGCACGTTCACCGCGAGATACGACCACCGCGCCGACGGGTCGTCGGGATCGTCCAGCGGACGCGTCTCGTGCCGCGCGAGATCAGCGGATCTGCCTCTCGCCGTCAGCTCGACGCGCAGCAGCATGCCCGTCGGGTGCGCGACGACCTCCGCCAGTCTCAGGCTCAGGTCGCGGCTCGTCACGAGCTCCACCGGCCCGTGCACCACAATTCCCTCCGTGGCAGGCGGCGGTGCCGCCGGCCACCGTCTCCTGCGCATGACTCAATCGTCCCACCGGCTCCGACCGGCTGCCACAGCTACGTTTCGCACACTCAGGGCAACTGGGCCATGCCGTACACCTTCGTCGCGCGGACCCGGAGTACCTGCCGGTGCTCGGACACCATCGCGCGGCGGAACTCTTCCCAGTCGTCGTGCTCTTTTCCGGACGCGAGCCGGAACACGTCGACGAGCTCGTCCGCCGCCGCGTCGTGCGGATCGGCCGCGACCGCGCTCAGTTCCGCGTCTCCCTCCACGACCGCGTAGCTCCAGAAGTCGGTCGCGCTGACGTGCAGCGAGACCCGCGGGTCGCGGGCGGCGTTCCGGGTCTTGGCCCGATCCGCCGTCACCGACACCCTCGCGGTCTGCGTGCCGGGGTCCCAGGCATAGATCACGTTGGACAATTGCGGGCGCCCGTCGCGTTTGATCGTCGCGAGGACCGCACGGTTGTGTGCGGCGACGAGGTCGAGAAGGGGGCGCCGGTCGTCATTCGCATCGAGGGTCATGTCTCACCCAACCACGGACGCCGAAGCGGTGTTCCCGTGCGGAGTCGCGGCTGCCCCTGGTCGCGGTCCAGGGCCCTACCGACGAGTAGGGCACCKGGATCGGAAAAACATTGGCCGGTAACGTGTTCCAGGAAATCTCAGGATACTGACCGGTACACATTCTCGTGTGGGATCTGCGGTTCTTCTCGGGTACGCTCTCGTGATCCCGAGCCGGAAGGACCACACGTGAACGACTCATATCTCGTCATCGGCGAAACCACCGTGGCCCGACGGGTCTGTGCATCCCTCCGCGAAAGGGACTTTCACGTACGCCATCTCGTCGCCCCCGACGACGACGAGCTCCGCCTGGCGATGGCGGACGAACCTTGCGGTATGGCCGTACTGGTGCGGGACGACGTCGTCGCGCTGCGCTACGCGCTGGCCGCGGCGCACATCTCGGCGTCGATCCCGTTGGTGGTGACGATCTTCGACCGCACGGTCGCGGACCAGCTGTCACAGCTGCTCCCGCAGTGCGAGGTGACGTCACCGGCAGACCTGGCCGCACCGACGCTCGCCGGTCCGTGCCTGGAACCCGAACTCGTCGCGGCCCGGCACGCGGGCGAGCACATGCTGACGGTCCGCATGATCGACGGCCACCCCGAGGGCGCGCACGTCGACCTGCCCCGGCGGAACTGGTGGCGCACCGCGGCGACCGGCGCAACCGGACTGTTGCGGTCGCACGACATCGGCACGCGCATCCTGCTCGGTGGGCTCGCGGGACTCCTGGCGGTCCTGTTCGCCGACTGGCTGTGGCTGATGCTCGGCCAGCACGTGGCACCGCTCGACGCGTTCAACGAGGCGGTGCGGGTGGTGACCACCGTGGGCCCGGGAACCGATACACACGGCAGCCCCGCCTACGCGGTGTTCGCCTCGGTGGCGATGCTGTTCACCGTCGTCTTCACGGCCATGTTCACCGCCGGAATCATCGAGCGCCTGCTCGGCCCCCGGCTGGTCGGGCTGGTGGGCAGCCGCGTCCTGCCCCGCTCGGGTCACGTCATCGTGGTGGGCCTCGGCCAGGTCGGGCTCCGGCTGTGCCGGGAGCTACAGGCCCTCGGTGTCGCGGTGGTGGGCGTCGAACGCGACCCCCACGCCAAGAACCTCCGGCTCGTGCGGTCGATGAACATCCCGACCGTCGTCGGGCACGGCGGCGACCGTGAACTCCTCGAGCGACTGGGCGTGGGCCGCGCCCTCGCGCTGGCCGCCGTCGGCTCCGACGACCTGGACAACATCGCGGTGTCCGTGGCCGCGCAGGCCCTGTCGCCCGGGCTGCGGCTGGTCCTGCGGGCCGGGGAGCAGGAGGCGATCGCCGAGACGCGGTCGTTGCTGCGGCTCGGCATCATCCGCGACGTCACCAGCCTGAGCGCCACGTACGTGGTGGCCAAGCTGATCGGCCTGCAACCGCAGGGGGTCGTGGCGGACGGCAGCCACCTCTACCTGGAGGTGCCGACGGCGGACACGTCCGAGCCCGTCTTCACCGAGCTGCCCATGTCGCCGCGGATGAGCTGCCGGCACCTCGTCACCGCGTAGCGACCTAGCCGGTCACTGCCAGCGCGTCGATCTCGACGAGCATGACCTCGTGCGGGAGGTCGACGAACACCGTGGTCCGGCACGGCAGCTGTCCGCTCGGCACGTTCGCCGCAATGAACTCTCCGTACACGTCGTTCATCGCGGCGAAGTCGTCCCGGGTGGTGAGGTAGACGCGGAACATCAGCACGTCCTCCACGCTCGCGCCGCCGGCTTCGAGGATCGCCTTGACGTTCTCGAGGGTGCGACGGGTCTGCTCGCGCACGTCGCCCTCCGCGATGTACTTGTTGGTGACGGGGTCCATGGGACCCTGCCCCGACACCTGGAGCATGTTGCCCTTCTTGATGCCCTGGCTGAACGTGTGCGCGGGGGCGGGGGCGCCTTCGGTGCGGATGACGGTGGTGTCGGACATATCGATTCTCCTGTGTGTCGTTACTTTTCGGGTGGACGGGGGACGGTCAGGGCTGGGCGCGGTATCCACAGTCGCGGGAGATCCGCGCCCCCACGGCCTGAAGGGGTTCGAGCAGGTCGAGGACGCGTTCGTAACTGAGCACGACGTCGGGCACCGAGACGGAGACGGCGGCGACGACGCGGCCGGACGCGCCACGGATGGGCACCCCGATGCAGTTGACGGACGGCTCGTTCTCCTCCTGATCGTGCGCCCAGCCCTGCTCCCGGACCATGCGGATCTCGTCGAGGTAGCGTTCGGGCGTCGTGATCGTGTTGGCGGTGCGGGCCGAGAAGTCCATCGAGTCGACGATGGGCCGCAGTTCCGAATCCGGCAGGTCGGCGAGGATCACCTTCGCGACCGCGGTGGAATTGAGGTTGGCGCGCAGTCCGATTCGCGAGTACATCCTGATCTGGTCGTGCGATTCGAGTTTGTCGATGTACACCACGTCACCGCCCTCCATCGCCGCGAGGTGCGTGGTGCGCCCGTATTCGCGGTTGAACGCGACGAGGTGCGGTGACGCGATGCGCCGGACTTCCCGCTGATCGGTGGCCTGAGCGGCGAGCTCGAAGATGCGGGAACCGAGGTGGTACTGGTTGCTGTTGTCGCGGAACGTGAACCGCTCGTCGGACAGCGTTCGCAGCAGCCGCAGCACGGTGGTCTTGTGGACCCCGGTGGATTCGGCCAGCTGGTCGAGATTGGCGGGACCGTTGCCGAGTTGCACCAGCAGGTGCAGGGCGCGGGAGACACTCTGACTCATCCGTTCACTCCACTTTCTCGGGGGGAGAAACCGTTGGCGGTGACGCTTGTGGCCGCCCAGTCCGATTCGGAGCACCGGAGCAGCTCGTCCAGCAGTTCGGCGGGCGGCGGTGGCGCCGAGTCCGCGGCCACCGTCAGGGTGGCGGCGGCACCGATGTGTCCGCGGCGCAGGCACCGTGCCTGATCCTCGCCGCGCACCACACCGCTGAGATATCCGGCGGCGAAGGCATCGCCCGCGCCGACGGGTTCGACGACGTCGACGCGGAGCGCCGGAACAGCCACACTGCGGCCACTGCGGTCGACGGCCAGCGCCCGATGCGCTCCGTCCTTGACGACGACGGTGGCCGGGGCGGGCAGGATGAGCCGCAACTCGTGCGGATCCGCGGTGCCGAGAACGCGCAGGGCCTCGTCGGCGCCGACGAGAACCAGATCGGCGAGATTCGCCAGTTCCACGACCATCCGCGGGTCGCCGTCCGGCCACAGTTGCTCACGCCAGTTGACGTCGAAGCTGACCACACCGGAGATTCCCGGCCGGTCGCGGAGCAGTCTCCGCATCAGCGCGAGGCACGAATCGGACAGGGCCGGTGTGATTCCGCTGCAGTGGACCACGGCGGCGCGGCCGAACAGGTCCGCGACCGCCGGCCTGTCGAGGAAGCCGGGATCCATGGCCGACGCCGCCGAACCCGCCCGGGAATACAGGCTGTCCGTTCGCGGCTCGCCGTGCTCGTCGAGGGCGGTGGATTTCGAGTAGTGCCCGGTGGGCCGGTCGGGATCGACCTCGATCGCGCGGACGTCGACACCCCGCGCCTGCAGTTCGGTGCGGATGAGGGTGCCGAACTCGTCGTCGCCGAGGCGTCCGACCCAGGCGGCGGGGACACCCAGCGTGGCGAGCCCGGCGGCGACGTTCGCCTCGGCGCCTGCCAGGTGGAGTGTCGAGTCCGGGGCCACCAGGACCATCGCCTCACCGAGGCACGCGACACCGGACTCGGGGGTGGGGGTCGATTCCTGCACTTGTTACCTCTACGACTGCTCGGACCGGCACTGGAGTTGCGTTTCGAGAGCCCTCGCCCCGGCGATGCATGCCACACCGGACCGTTGACGATGACCCAGGCCAATGCTAGACATAGGTGACTCAAAAACGCAATCACCGTTGCATACAGCGCAACGTTGCACTTCACGGCCACTCCTTCCCGATGAAGACCAGCCCCACAGAACCCGAACGACAGGATCGACGATGACGATCAGCGGACCGGACACACTCGATTCCGGCGCCTTGGCGGAGCTCGACGAGCTGCGCTTGTCCGACGTGGACAAAGCCCTCCCCTCCGCGGCGAACGGCCTCACCAAGACCGAGTTCCTCGGAACGCAGCCGCGGCTGTCCGCCTTCAGCACACCCGTCATGGTCCTCGACGAGACGGCCATCGCCGGCAATCTCGACACCATGGCGGCCTGGTGCGAGGCGCACGGGGTCGACCTCGCTCCGCACGGGAAGACGACGATGTCTCCGGTGCTGTGGGACCGGCAGATCCGCAGCGGCGCGTGGGGAATCACGCTCGCGAACTTCGGTCAGCTCCGGGTGGCGGTGCGATTCGGCGCGCGCCGGGTGCAGATCGCGAACTCGCTCGTCGACCCGACCGCGCTGCGGTGGCTGGCCGAGCAGATGGACGCGAACCCGGAACTCGAAGTCCTGATGTGGGCCGACTCCCCGCAGACGGTCGACGCGATGACCGCGGCACTCGCGGACGTCACGGTGGCCCGTCCGCTGCCCGTGCTCGTCGAACTCGGCGGAGAGGGAGGACGCACCGGCGCACGCTCGGTGGCCGAGGCCGTGAAGGTGGCCGACCGTATCGGCGAGAGCCCCGCACTGCGGTTGGCCGGCGTCTCCGGTTACGAGGGCGCCCTCGCACACGACGCCTCCGAGGAATCCCTCACCCGGGTCCGCGCCTACCTCCGGTCGATGGCCGAACTGCATCGCCGGCTCGAGGCCGAGGGTCGCTACCCCGAGGGTCGGAACGTGTACGTGACCGCGGGCGGCAGCGCCTACTTCGACGTGGTCGCCGAGGTGCTCGCCGAACTTGCCGGCGGCAGAACCAAAGTGGTGGTCCGCGCCGGCGCATACATCATCCACGACGACGGCTTCTACACCGGGATCTCACCGTTCGGCCGCAGCGAAGACAGGCAGGCGCGTCGTCTCACGTCGGCGATGCACACGTGGGCCCGGGTAGTGTCCCGCCCCGAGCCGGGCCTCGCCCTGCTGGACGCCGGCAAGCGCGACGTCCCGTTCGACGAAGGACTCCCCACCGCGCAGGCCGTCGCCGGCCAACTCGGGGCGACGCCGCGGCCCCTCGACGGCACCGAAGTGACCGCCGTCAACGACCAGCACGCGTTCCTCCGGCTCGATCCCGCACGGCCCGAACACGATCTGCGTGTCGGGGACGTCGTCCGGCTCGGTCTCTCCCACCCGTGCACCGCGTTCGACAAGTGGCGCTGGATTCCCGTCGTCGGCGACGACTCCGACGATCCCGTCGTCGTCGACCTGATCCGCACCTTCTTCTGATCCCCCGGCCGAGGACTCACATCATGACCACTCTGATCCGTTCCGCCACCGTCGTCGACGGTTCGGAGGCGCCGCGGTACCGCGCCGACGTGCTCGTCGACGGAGACCGGATCGCCGAAATCCGGTCCGAGGCAGATCACTCCGAGACCGGATGCCCTCGCGCGGATCGGGTGATCGACGCCGACGGCCTGGTGCTCGCGCCCGGTTTCATCGACATGCACGCCCACTCGGATCTGCAGATCCTGCTGAACCCCGAGCACCCGTCGCGGATCACCCAGGGCGTCACCACCGAGGTGCTCGGGCAGGACGGGCTGTCCTACGCGCCCGTCACCGACGACGTGCTCGCGGTGGTCCGGCGCAAGATCGCGGGGTGGAACACCGATCCCTCGGATTTCGACTTCTCCTGGCGGAGCGTCGGCGAATACCTCGACCGACTCGACCGCGGTATCGCCACCAACGTCGCGTATCTCGTCCCGCACGGGGTCGTCCGGGCGCTGGTGGTCGGCTGGGACGACCGGCCGGCGACACCGTCGGAGATCGAGGAAATGCAGCGGATCGTGGCGCAGTCGATGGCGGAGGGTGCCGTCGGGTTGTCCGCGGGGCTGACCTACACGCCGGGGATGTACGCGGACAACGAGGAGTTGCTGGCACTGTGCCGGACCGTCGCCGAGTACGGCGGCTACTTCTCCCCGCACCACCGGTCCTACGGCGCCGGCGCCATGGAGGCCTACGCCGAGATGGTCGACCTGACGTCGCGGGCCGGGTGCGCTCTGCATCTCGCCCACGCCACGCTGAACTTCGGACCCAACAAGGGCCGCGCCCCGGAACTGCTGGCCCTGCTCGACACGGCCGAATCCGCGGGCGCGGACATCAGCCTCGACACCTACCCCTATCTTCCCGGCGCCACCACGCTGTCGGCGATCCTGCCCAGCTGGGCGTCGGCGGGCAGCATGGAACAGACGCTCGATCGACTCCGGGATCCGATTGCCCTCGAACGCATCCGGGAGCATCTCGAGGTCACCGGCTCCGACGGCTGCCACGGGGTGATCGCCGAGTGGCACACGCTCGAGATCAGCGGCGTGCAGAACGCGGAACTCGACGACTACGTCGGGAAGACCGTCGCGGACATCGCCGCCGCCGAGAACCGCGACCCCTTCGACGTGTGCATCGACATCCTGATCCGCGACCAACTCGGCAGCGGCATCCTGCAACACGTCGGCCACGAGGAGAACGTGCGCGCGATCATGCAGCACCCCCGGCACACCGGCGGCAGCGACGGACTGCTGGTCGGCGCGAAACCGCACCCGCGCGGGTGGGGAACGTTCGCACGCTACCTCGGGCACTACAGCCGCGACCTCGGTCTGATGTCCCTCGAGGAGTGCGTCGGTCACCTCAGCGGCCGAGCCGCGACGCGGTTGCGACTGGTCGATCGCGGCTTCGTCCGCCGCGGCTACGCCGCCGACCTCGTGCTCTTCGATCCGGAGACGGTCAGCGACACCGCGACCTACGCGCAGCCGCGCCAGGCGGCGGCCGGTATCACCCACGTATTCGTTCGTGGCCGCCTCGCCCTCGAGGACGGCCGCCTGACCGGCGCGACCGCCGGAAGATCGTTGCGCCGCGAAGAAGGAGGAGCAGTTCGATGACCGAGATCGACATTTTGCGTGCCGACCGGGTACTGACGGTGGTGCGAGCGGAGACCATCCCCGACGCCGCAGACCTGTGCCACGCCCTCGCCGAGGGCGGAATCCGGACGGTCGAGCTGACGTTCACCACGCCCGATGTGCTCCATCATCTCGGTCGCGCCGCCGACGCCGCAGCCGCGGCAGGCAGCATCCTCGGCGTCGGAACCGTGATGACCGGCGATCAGGCCGCCGCCGCGATCGACGCCGGCGCCCGGTTCCTCGTCACCCCCGGCATTCGACCGGACGTCGCGAAAGTCGCGACGGGACGGTCGGTTCCCGTCTTCCTCGGCGCGTTCACCCCCACCGAGGTGGCCATGGCCGTCGACCTCGGCTCGGCCGCGGTGAAGATCTTCCCCGCCAAGCGGCTCGGCCCCGACTACCTGTCGGACCTGCACGGCCCGTATCCCGGCGTCGAACTCCTGCCGTCGGGTGGGATCAACGATTCCAACGCCCGCCAGTTCCTCGACGCCGGCGCGCTGGCCGTGTGCGCGGGCACCAGCGTCGTCCCACCGTCCAGCGTCGCGGCAGGCAACTGGACCGACATCACCGACCGCGCACGATCGTTCGTCGCCGCGCTCTCGAACTAGACCCGCTCTCGCCCGACCCCACCCACCTCCCCTGGAGACGCAATGACGTCGTTCGTCGACTGGCTGCAGCACGACACAGCCGGACTACTCACTCTCGCAGCGGTATCCATCGCCGTGCTGTTGATCCTCATCATCAAGCTGAAGCTCGAGCCGTTCATCGCGCTGATCGTCGTCGGTGTCGGCGTCGCGCTCATCGCGGGAGTGTCGGTGGTCGAACTGGTCGGCACCCCGACGTCGGCGGCCGACTCGATCCTGGAGAAGGGGTTCGGCGGCATCCTGGGGCACATCACCCCGATCATCGGCCTGGGCACCGTCCTCGGCGCGATGATGGAACGCTCCGGCGGTGCCGACGTCCTGACCGAACGGCTCCTGAAGTTGTTCGGGCCCAAGGGCGCTCCGCTCGCGATGGGTGTCACCGGACTCGTGCTCGGCATCCCGGTCTTCTTCGACATCGGCATCTTCATCCTCGCCCCGCTCGTGTACGTGGCGGCCAAGCGCGGCGGCAAGTCGCTGGTGATGTACGCGATGCCGATGCTCGCCGGCCTGTCCATGACGCACGCGTTCCTGCCACCGCACCCGGGCCCCGTCGCCGCGGCCGGTCTGCTGCACGTCGACATGGGCTGGATCATCATCATGGGTCTCGCCTGCGGTATCCCCGCCTGGTTCGTCAGTGGCGTCGTCTGGGGTAGCTGGATCGGCAAGCGGGTGATCATCGAGGTCCCCGACGAGTTCATCCCGGAGGAGAAGGAAGCCGACAAGAACCCGCCGCCGCTCTGGCTGATCTCGTTCATCATCCTCGTCCCGATGGTGCTGATCCTCGGTGCGACGGTCGGCAACGTGGTCCTCGAAGAAGGCTCGACGCTGCTGTCGGTCCTCATCTTCCTCGGCACACCCACGATCGCGCTGACCATCGCCGTCCTGCTGGCGCTGTACCTGCTCGGGACCCGGCGCGGAATCACGGCGCAGGAGATCGGTGCGATGTCCGCGGCGGCGTTGAAACCGGTCGGCATGATCCTGCTGGTCGTCGGCGCAGGTGCGTTCTTCGGCGCGGTGCTGCGGGCCACCGGAGTCGGGCAGGCCCTGGCCGACTCGATGGACGCACTCGGCCTCCCGGTCATCCTGTCCGCGTACCTGATCAGTTGCGCACTCCGCATCGCCCAGGGCTCGGCGACCGTCGCCATCGTCACCACCGCAGGCGTCATCGAACCGTCGATCGCAGCCGGAAACTATTCGTCCCCGCAGATCGCCCTGATCGTGATCGCCGTGTCGGCCGGATCCATCATCGCCAGCCACGTCAACGACGGCGGATTCTGGATCGTGTCACGGTATTTCAATATGTCGGTGAAAGACACCCTGAAGACGTGGACGGTGCTCGAAACCATCCTGTCGATAGTGGGCTTCGCGATGGCCTCGCTGATCTGGGTGCTGGTCTAGCTCCCGGAGTCCGCGTCGCGCAGCGCCCGCGCCGCACCGGCGAACGTCCGCACCTGCCGGTCGTCCCAGACATGGGCAGGCACACCGCCTCCCAGCAGTGTGCGGACGAGTGCGGGGTCGTCGCCGATCGGCACGTCGCTGCCCGCGATCACGATGTTGCCGTAGCGGCGGCCCTTGAGCATGGCGGGATCGGCGATGATCGTGGTGTGCGGGAACACGCTGCCGATGGTCGCCGCCTCCCGGCGCGCCAGGACGAGGTCGCGGGTGTCGCCGCAATTGACCGCATAGATCCCGCCGGGCGCCAGCACCCGTCGCACGTGCCCGGTGAACTCCGTCGTCGTCAGCGGCGCCGGAGTCGTGTTCCCTGCGAACACGTCGCGCACGATCAGGTCGCGGCTGGACTCCGTCAGCGTCTCGGTGACCGCCCGCGCCTCCCCCACCCGCAGCCGCAGCAGTGGGGCCCGCGGGAGGTCGAACCATTCGCGCACCAACTCGGCGAGCTTGCCGTCGAGTTCGACCACCACCTGCCGGGCGTCCGGATACCGGGCGGCGAGATGCCGGGCAAGTGAGCAGGCGCCCCCGCCGAGGTGCAGGGCCCGCACCCGCTGATCCGTCCCCCAGTGCGAAGCGACCAGCTCGGCGATCCACCGCATGTACTCGAAATCGAGGTGCGTCGGGTCCGACAGGTCGATGTGGGAACTCTCGACCCCATTCACCTTCAGCACCCAGCCGTGCGGATTGAGGTGGTCTTCCGCGAGTTCGCAGGTGCCCGTGTCGATCGGGTACACGCCGGCGACGGGACCCCCGTCGGCTGTCCGGGCAGCCCGACCGCCGCGCTGCCTGCCCATCGTCCGTCTTCCCTACTGCTCGCGCCGTCCGCTCGCGTCTGCTGCGAGAATCGTCTTCCCACGATACCGGGACGAGACACGGGTGACCTACCGTGGTGACGCGCACGAGAAGGGAAGACGATGGAACCTCAGGAAGTCGACTTCGCGCACACCGAAGGCGCTGCGAAGCGACGTCGCGAGAAGGCGATGGGACTCGCGCGGTATGTGTGGGATCGCGGAATCAGCGGTCAGGAACTCCTCGACCTCACCGACGGCACGCTGCGGAAACTCGCCCGGGCGGCCGGGTCGAACCCGCCGAGCACCATGGAGACGTGGCTGACCGTGGTCGAGTTGCTCGACCAGAAATCGGCGTGGGCGGAGCGCCACCCCGACCATCCCGCCGCCACCCCGGCGCACCGCGACGAGAAGATCATGTGGGTGAAGCCGCCGATCGTCCCCTGGACCTCCTGACCCGTGAGTACTTGTTAACCGCCCGCGGTTAATAAGTACTCACGGGCGGAGCATGAGGATGCGGTCGTCGCCCTCCCCCGGATCGCCGCGCCCGTCACGGTTGCTGGTGCTGAACCAGACGGCACCGTCCGGTGTCGCGACGACGGTACGCAGTCGCCCGTACTCTCCGTCGAACAGCGACTGCGGTTCGCCGAGCGCGCCGTCACCGGCCACGGGGATCCGCCACAGTCGTTCGCCGCGCAGCGCCGCGACCCACAGCGCGCCGTCCTGGAACGCGAGCCCGGACGGGGACGCCTCGCCGGTGGACCATTGGACCACCGGATCGACGAAGCCCGCCTCGCCCGACCGCCCCTCGACCTCCGGCCATCCGTAGTTGCCGCCGGGTTCGATGAGGTTCACCTCGTCCCAGGTGTTCGCCCCGAATTCGGTGGCCCACAACCGGTCGGCGTCGTCCCACGCGAGGCCCTGCACGTTGCGGTGCCCGAWCGACCAGACCGGTGAACCGGGGGTGGGGTTGTCGGCCGGGATCGACCCGTCGGGGTTGATCCGCAGAATCTTGCCGCCGAGTGAGGACGGGTCCTGGGCGCGTGGCCGGTCACCGGCTTCACCGGTGGCGACGTACAGGTTGCCGTCCGGCCCGAATGCGATCCGGCCGCCGTCGTGGATCGATCCGGCGGGGATGCCCGTCAGGATCGGGGCCGGCTCGCCGAGGCTGCGGCCGTCGAACCGCAGGGCGACCACCCGATTGTCGTCGTCGGTGGTCAGGTACGTGTAAATCATCTGATCCGTTGCGTAGGCCGGTGAGACGGCCAGGCCCAGCAGTCCCGATTCGCCCCGCGCCGCCACACCGGGCACTTCGCCGATCACGGTCGTGTCGCCGTTCGCCTGCAGGTGCCGGATCGCGCCGCTGTCCCGTTCCGCGATCAGTGCCGTCCCGTCCGGCAGGAGCGCGATCCCCCACGGCACGTCGAGGTCGGCGGCGATCACCGTGGGCTCGCTGCCTGCCGGTGCGGCGACCGCGGTGGTCGTCGACGGCTGCGCGGAAGTCCCCTCGGACTGGCATGCCGCACATGTAACGGCCACCAGCAACGCCGTGGCCGAGAAAAGTCGCCGTCCCATGGGTGTCCTCCCGTCACGCGACCGCACCCTGTCCATCCTCCCCCAGGTGAGTGGCAAAGTATCCTCGACCACGCATCGCCACTCACATGAGGAGGTGACGGCGGGTGATCATTCCGCAGAAGATCGCGCAGGGGGTGGCGGACGGCACCGTCACGGTCGCCTTCCGCCGCTGGGCCGCTCCGCGGGTGCTCGAGGCTCGGAGTTCCACACCGTCTCGGGGATGGTCCGGATCAGCTCGATCACGACTCCGACAACCGGGGCTGACGCACAGCCTCGACGTCGGGTACCGGATCGCGCCGCGCGGCGCCGCCTACCTCGCGGCAACACCCGACGACCTCTGATCGGTCATTCGCCGCGCTTAGACTGTGCTCCATGGCCACTGCGGGCGATCTGAATCTGGAGCGGTACTTCGAACGGATCGGGTACGACGGCGACCGATCCGCGACGACGGCGACGCTGAACCAGCTTGCCGCACATCACGCCCGGTCGATCCCGTTCGAGAACCTCGACCCGTTCCTCGGCACACCGAACCGGCTCGACCTGCCGTCACTGCAACAGAAATTGGTCGAATCCCGAAGGGGCGGTTACTGCTTCGAGCAGAATCTCCTGCTGCGCGCTGTCCTGGTCGAGCTCGGATTCGACGTGACGCCGCTCGCCGCGCGGGTTCTGTGGGGATCTCCGATCGATGCGGTCACTCCGCGCTCGCACATGCTGTTGCTCGTCGACGTGGCCGGCGAGCGGCGGCTCATCGACGTCGGGTTCGGCGGCATGACGCTCAACACCACGCTGCGCCTCGAACTGGACACCGTGCAGGACACTCCGCTGGAACCGTTCCGGCTGGTCGACGTCGCGGGCGACTACGCGATGCAGGCACTCGTCGGTGACGAGTGGCGGACCATCTACCGGTTCGACCTCACCAGGCAGTTCCCCGTCGACTACGAGGCCCCCAACTGGTACCTGTCGACCTGGCCCGGATCGCATTTCGTGACCGGACTGATGGCGGCGCGAGCGACGGAAGACCGCCGCTACGCCCTGGCCGGTACGCGGCTGACGGTGCACCACCTCGGCGGGACGTCCGAGCGGCGCGACCTGGCGACCGTCGACGAACTGCGGGACAGCCTCGAATCCGATTTTCTCATCGACACGAGCGGACTTGCCACACTGGACGGGGCGTTCAGCCGGCTCCGGCACGCCTAGCCGCCCGGTAGCATGACGGCGTGTGCGAAACAGGTGGCTGCTGAGGTGGCCGAGCAGCCGGCGTCGGGGGAACGGTATTTCCTCGAGTCCCTGGACCGTGGCCTGACCGTTCTCGAATGCTTCGACGAGCAGCACCGGGAACGCACGCTGAGTGAGGTGGCGCAGGCTGTCGGGATCACCCGGTCCACGGCGCGCCGCATTCTGCTCACCCTGGTGGACAAGGGTTTTCTGCGTCTCGACGGACGCAGCTTCTCGCTCACCCCCCGGGTGCTGCGGTTCGGCTTCTCGTACCTAGCCGCGCTGCGACTGCCGCAGGTCGCCGACCCGCACATCGAGGTTCTCGCGAAGGAACTGGGCGAGACCATCTCCGTCACCATCCTCGACGGTCCCGATGTGGTGTACGTGGCGCGGGTCCGCTCGCCCAGGATCATTCGCATCTCCATCACGGTGGGCATGCGGTTCCCCGCGTATGCGACGTCGACGGGACGGGTTCTGCTGGCCGGGCTTTCGGCCGACGCGCTCGACGACTACCTGAAGGCCACCGAATTCCAGTCCTTCACACCCCACACGATCTCCGACGTCGACCAATTGCGTGCCGAGGTTCGGAAGGTCGCCGCGGACGGCTGGTCGATGTCGGAGAACGAGCTCGAGATCGGCATCCGCGGCGCGGCCGTTCCCATCCGGGATAGGACGGGCGCCGTGGTCGCCGCCCTCAACTCCTCGCTGCAGGGCACGCAGTACACGCGGGACGACGTCGCGGCGTCGGTGGTGCCGAAACTCGTTGCGACCGCGGAGCGGATCGGTTCCGACCTGTCCCTCGGCTGACCGCCATGTTCAGTGTGCGTTCTCGAGCTTCGCGGGTGTGGCGGCGTCCGAGGTGTCGGCACTGGCATCGGGCTGCAGTCGCCACGCGATCAGGGCGCTGACGACGCAGCCGCCGGCCAGGTACACGGCCACGAGGTGCCAGGACCCGCCGCTGGCGGTGACCAGCGCTGCCGCGATGAATGGGGTGAAGCCGCCGCCGATCGCGCTGGCCACCTGGTATCCGACGCCCGCGCCGCTGTACCGGTACTCGGCCCCGAACATCTCGGTGAACAGCGGCTGCTGCACGCTGACGACCATGTCGTGCGAGATGTTGACGAGGAGCACGGCGAGGATGACGGTGCCGATCATCGACCCGTTCTCGAGGAAGATGAAGAACGGGAACGCGCACACCGCGCCGATCAGCGCGCCGAGGATGTAGACGCGTCGCCGGCCGTGCTTGTCGGACAGCCACGCGAACAGCGGGATGGTGCCGATACCCACGGCACCGACGAGCAGGCCGACGTTGAGCATGAAGTTGCGCTCCATCCCCAGTTCCTGGGTGGAGTAGCTCAACGCGAACGTGGTCACGATGTACATCGAGAACAGTTCGGCGAAACGCAGACCGATGATCTGGAGGAATGCCTTCGGGTGGTTGCGCAATGCCTCGACGAGCGGAATCCGCTTCTTGTCCTGCGCGGTCTGCTCCTCCTCTACCTTCTCCACCTTCTCGACGAATTCGGGGCTCTCCTGCACGCCGGCGCGGATCCACAGACCGATACCGACCAGGACGACGCTGGCGACGAACGGAACCCGCCACCCCCACTGGCTGAACGCGTCCTCGGTGGTCAGGTTGCTCATGAGCATGACGAATCCGGTGGCGAGGATGAGCCCCACCGAGTAGCCGACCTGCACTCCGCTGCTGTAGAACGCCTTCTTCTTCGGCGGCGCGCTCTCGACGGCCATCAACGCGGCCCCGCCCCACTCGCCGCCGACGGCGAAGCCCTGGATGGCGCGCAGGGTGACGAGCAGGGCCGGTGCCCACCAGCCGATCGACCCGAACGACGGCAGCAGCCCGATCAGCGCGGTGCTCGTGCCCATGATCAGGACGGTGAGGATCAGCATCCGTTTGCGTCCGATGCGGTCGCCGTAGTGGCCGAACACGACGCCGCCGAGCGGCCGGAACAGGAATCCGACGCCGAACGTCGCGAACGCGGCGAGCGTCCCGATCGCCGGGCTGACGTTCGGGAAGAACTCCGAGTTGAAGACCAGTGCCGCGACCAACCCGTAGAGCAGGAAGTCGTACCAGTCGATGACCGCGCCGACGAAACTGCTCAGCGCTGCTCTTCGCGCCTGCTTCTCGGCTGCCGGGGTGAAGGCGTGATCGCTCATTCCGATGTCCCGTCTACGTTTGTGCCGGACAAGTCCCGTTCGTATATCGAACGCATGTCCGCTGGTCGAATAATGTGACGGTAGCCATAGCGTTTCCGCGTTGTCAAGAAGACGCAGGTGCGTGGTACTGCCGTTTCGTCTATCTCGCTGGCCCGAAATTCACCGAATCGGCGGTTCCAGAGCCCCCACCACTCGTACACACTTTTCCGAATCAGCGACGCACATCACACCCGGAGTAGCGCCGAAGGGATTTCTCCATGTCAGGAACCACCGATCCGCAGCTTCAGCACACACTGAAGAAGCGGCACCTCTCGATGATCGCTATCGCGGGGGTGATCGGCGCAGGCCTCTTCGTGGGCTCCGGGGTCGCGATCCGCGAGACGGGCCCCGGCGTACTCGTCGCCTACGCGCTCGCAGGAATCGTCGTCATCCTCGTGATGCGCATGCTCGGCGAAATGTCGACCGCCAACCCCGAGACAGGATCGTTCTCGGCGTACGCCGACCGCGCGATCGGCCGCTGGGCCGGCTTCAGCATCGGCTGGCTCTACGCGTGGTTCTGGATCATCGTCCTCGGCATCGAGGCGACGGCCGGTGCCGTCATCATGAACCGCTGGATCCCCGACGTCCCGCAGTGGAGTTGGGCACTGATCCTGATGGTGTTGCTGACGCTGACGAACATCGCGTCCGTGAAGTCGTTCGGCGAGTTCGAGTTCTGGTTCGCGTCGATCAAGGTCGCGGCCATCGTCATCTTCCTGGTGCTCGGCGTCCTCGCGATCTGCGGAGCCCTGCCCGGCGTCGAAGCGCCCGGGCTCACCAACCTCACCGGCCACGGCGGATTCTTCCCCAACGGGGCAGGTGCCGTGTTCGCGGCGGTCCTCGTGGTCGTGTTCTCGTTCTTCGGCGCCGAGATCGCCACCATCGCCGCCGGTGAATCCGCCAACCCCGTGGCGGCAGTGCGCAACGCAGTGCGTTCCGTCGTGTGGCGCATCCTCATCTTCTACATCGGCTCCATCGCCGTCGTCGTGACGCTGCTCCCCTGGGACGACGCCTCCGTCGCGCTGAGCCCGTACGTCGCCGTCATGGACTCGTTCGGCATCCCGGCGGCGGGCAACATCATGGACGTCGTCGTGCTCACGTCCGTGCTGTCCTGCCTGAACTCCGGCCTGTACACGGCGAGCCGCATGATCTTCTCGCTCTCCCGCCGCGGCGACGCGCCGGCCTCGTTGTCGAAGATCGGATCGTCAGGCGTTCCCCGCCAGGCCGTCCTCGTCTCGACGGTCGTGGGGTTCCTGACCGTGGGCCTGAACTACCTGTACCCGGACACCGTGTTCCTGTTCCTCGTCAACTCCTCGGGTGCGATCGCCCTGTTCGTATGGCTGGCGATCTCGGTGTCGCAGCTGCGCATGCGGCGCAGCCTCGAGGCGGAGGGCAAGGATCTGTCGCTGAAGATGTGGCTGTTCCCGTACCTGACGTGGTGCACCATCGCCGCCATCATCGCGCTCTGCGTCGGCATGCTCGTGCTGCCGGAGACCAGGAGCCAGATGTACGTCTCGATGGGACTCGCCGTGGTCGTGGTCGGAATCGGGATCTACCGCCAGCGCACGCGCGGGACCACCGACGAGACGCCGGATCCCTCGACCTCCGGCGAAGAGGTCGACGCACTCCGCCCATGAGCTCGGATCGGCCCGGCAGTTCGCATATCGAACAGTAGTGCGCTCTCGGAACTCGGCGTACAGTCCCGCCGAGGAAAGGCCGGACCCACCGGCCCGAGGAAGGACCGAAGCTCATGAAGTGGGCGATTCTGGGTGCGAGCAACGTCGCCGCCACACGCGTACTCCCCGCGTTGCGGGAGTGCGGGCAGACCGCGGCAGTCGTGCTCAGCGGCGACGCGGCGCGCGCCGAGGACTACCGGAGGACCCACGACATCGAGTCCGCCACCGGTRACCTGCGCGACGCGGTGGGCGGGGACGTCCAGGCCGCCTACATCTCCTCGACCAACGACAAGCACTTCGACCACGCCATGGCCGCGATCGACGCCGGTCTGCACGTACTGTGCGAGAAGCCGCTCTCCTTCGACGTCACTCAGGCGCAGAAGATGGTCGACGCGGCCGCGGCCGCGGGGGTGGTCTTCGCGACGAACCATCATCTCCGCACCCATCCCGTTCACCGCGCGGCGCGAAAGTTGCTGGCGGAGGGTGCGATCGGCGACCTCCTGTCGGTGCGCGTCAGCAACGCCATTCTGCTGCGCCAGGCCCTGCGTGGGTGGCGCCTCGACGGCGTCGGCGGCGGGGTCGTCCTCGACCTCGCGGTGCACGACATCGACACGCTCCGCTTCGTCACCGGAATGGAACCCACCACGGTGACGGCGGTCGGCGTCCGCCAGGGACTCAGCGAGGGTCCGGCGGACGCCGTGATGACCAGCGGCGTGCTCGGCACGTCCACCCTGTTCTCGCTCCACGACGCGTACACGGTCCCGCGCGCCGTCACCGGATTCGAGATCCACGGAACGTCCGGCACTCTCGTCGCAGGCGATTGCATGCGCCCCGATCCCACCGGAACGCTGCGGATCGTCGCGGACGGCCAGGACACGACCGTCCCGCTCGAAACCGTCGACAACCTGTACGCACCAGGGATCCGGGCGTTCGTCGACGCCGTCCGCGGGGACGGTGAACCCGTGGCGACCGGACACGACGGACTGCGTTCGGTGACCGCCGCACTGGCCGTCCTACAGTCTATCGACGAGGGCCGGGCGGTGCGCCTCTGAGGAGAGACCGCTACAAGATCAGCCCGCTGGGGCGACGCCGCAGCGGTGACTGTTCCTGCACCGGCATCGAATTCGGCGGGACAGGGTAGGGCGCACCGGCGTTGAGCGTCCCCGCGGCCACGTTCGGCCCGCACTGCGCGATCGCCGCCTGCAGGCGTGGCCCGGGGTCCGTCATCGCGGGAACGCCGGCGTTCGGCGCCGACGAGAAGTCGAACACCGACGTCATGTCGCCGACGGCGCCGCGGCGCCACWCGGTGAGATTGGGGACGGGCACACCGAACCGCTTCTCCAGCAACCGGAGCTGCGACGTGTGGTCGAACGTGTCGGACGCGACGAGGCCGCCGCGACTGTACGGCGAGACGATCAGCGACGGCACCCGGAAACCGAGACCGATCGGACCCGGATTGTTCTCGCTCTCCGACACCGTGTTCAGCGGAACCGTCAGATATTCACCCGGGGTGCCCGGCGGCGGTGTGGGCGGGGTGACGTGGTCGAAGAAGCCGCCGTTCTCGTCGTAACTGATGATCAGCGCCGTCTTCTCCCAGATCGCCGGGTTCGACGTGAGGATGTCGAGTACCTCGACGATCCCGACCGCGCCCGCGGCCGGGGGCAGCGCCGGATGCTCGCACGTGAAGACGTTGGGCACGATCCAGGACACCGCGGGCAGCGTGCCGTTCGCGACGTCGGCCCGGAAGTCGTTCGGGTACGTCGGATCGAGACCGCGGCGAGCGAGTTCCGAATTCGGGTCGCTGTACTGCGTGAAGCAGCCGAGCATCCCGTCGAGCGCGACACTCGACACGGGGCCGAGGTCCTTGTTGGCGTACACCTTCCAGCTGACGCCTGCCTCCTGCAGGTTCTCCGGATAGGTGCGCCAGGAGTAGGCGAACCTGGGGATCACCGTCGGCGTCTCGACCAGCGGCCCGCCGGCCAGCCCGTCCGGGTCGATCGTGCCCGTCATCCAGTACAGCCGGTTCGGGTCCGTCGGTCCGAGTACCGAGCAGAAGTAGTGGTCGCAGATGGTGAAGGCGTCGGCGAGGTCGTAGTGCACCGGGATGTCGGCGCGCGTGTAGTAGCCCATCGTCGCGGGACCGTTCAGCGGCCCCTCGTGCGCGATGTGCACCGGCATCCACCGGTCCATCGCGCCGCCGTTCCACGCGTCGTGCTGCGGACCCCACGAATGGGTGGGGTCGTTGATGCATTCGCCGTCGAGGTGCGTGCCCTGCGTGGTGTCGAGCCGGAACGGGTTGAGAAACCCGGTCGGGGTCGGACCGGCACCCGGCGTCCAGCCGTACTGCTGCCACGCCGGTGACGGGTCGTCGAAGCCGCGCACCCCCGACAGCGTGCCGTAGTAGTGGTCGAACGAGCGGTTCTCCTGCATGAGGTAGACGAAGTGCTCGATGTCGTTCAACGACCCGCTGCCGCCCGGGTCCTGCGCGTAGGCGCGGTCGATCACCGGGCCCGCCCACGAACTGAGGAAGGCGGCGCCACCGGCCGCAGCGGCGGAGGCGAGGAACTTGCGTCGTGAGATGTCCGATGCCGGGGTCACGGATCGTGACGGTAGTCGCTGCGGATGCCGCCCGCCCGGCGAATGCGCAGGTTGCTCTACTGCGGGCCGACGGGCACGTCACCTTCCAGTGTGATGCGGTGCATGACACGGTGCTGGGTGCCGTAGTCGCGGTTGGCGTAGTGCGCGGTGCTGCGGTTGTCCCACAGGACGAGGTCGCCGAGGCGCCAGCGGTGCCGCACGATGTGCTCGGGTTTGGTCAGGTGTGCGTAGAGGAAGTCGAGGATTCCCCGGCTCTCCGCCTCGGACACTCCGGCGATGTGGGACGTGAAGCCCGGGTTCACGAAGATGCCCTTGCGTCCCGTCTCCGGGTGAACCCGCACGACGGGATGCTCGACAGGCACGAGCGCGGTGACTTCCTCACCGTCCCAGACGTTTCCCTTGCCGCCACGCTTCTGCGCGAGGTAGTACCCGAACTCGCGGTTGCCGTCGTGCACCGCGGTCAGCTGATCGATCATCTGCCGGACCGGCAGCGACAGCGACTCGTACGCGAGTTGGCTGTCGGCCCAGTTGGTGTCGCCGCCGTGCGGCGGGAGGACGACGGGACGGAGGATCGACCCCAGCGGCGGTCGCTTCATGAACGTCACGTCCGTGTGCCACACGTCGGCGAAACCGTTGTCCTGGCTGTCGAGGGCGTACACCTCCTGCGCGACGTCGCCGCTGTCGTGGACGGGGTGCCCCGCGGTGAGCCGGCCGAGACGGCGACCGAACTCGATGTGGCTCGCGTCGCCGAGTGACTGACCGCGCAGGACCAGCACCTTGTGTTCGGTCAACGCCGAACGGATCGCGGCCACCTCGTCGTCGGTGGCGGACGCGACGTCCAGGCCGATGATCTCGGCACCGAAGTGGGGGCCGAACTTGTCGAGCGTCAGCGACGGTGTTCTGGTTTCGAATGCAGTGCTCATGATGTCTTTCCGCGAAGGTGATGGTGCCTGGAGACGGGCGTACCGGCCCGGACCTGCGAACGCGGAGAATGCGTGAGGAATGACCGGATGCCGGAGGCTACCGAGGAGTGGACAGCACGCGGTACGCGCGCCGGACCATCAGCAACAACAGATGTTGGCGCACGTACGGCACAGGTCGACGGTGAGGCGTCGCACCAGGTGAGTCGTATGCACGACGCAATTCCTACCGGATGGGAGGGAAATGAGCAAGCTCGGGGCAATCGGCGGCGATCAGCTCCAGCGCGCCTGGCCGCCGTCGAGCGGGATGGTGGCACCGGACAGGTACCCGGCGTCGGGGCCGACGAGGAAGACGACGGCACGTCCGATGTCCTGCTCGCAATCACCGATCCGGCCGAGCGGGATCGACTTCACGAACTCGGCGGCCTCCTCGGGATTGTTCTCCGTCCACCATTTCAGGCCCGGGGACAGTGCGTGCGGCGCAATCGCGTTGACGCGGATTCCGTCGGGTCCCCATTCGCTGGCCGCGGTCCGGGTCAGCGAGCGCATCGCCTCCTTGGTGGCCGCGTAGAGCCCGTAGCCGCTGGTGTCCCACCGCACCGCCGAGGAGCTGACGAGGTTGATGATCGAGCCGCCGCCACGCGCCTTGAGGTGCGGGTAGCACAGCTGCATGAGGAACAGGGTGGCCACTGGGCCGACGGCCATGGCGCGGTCGAGAAGTTTCGGAGTGATGTCGAGGAGCGGTCCGAGTGCGCTCGCGTTGGCGTTGTTGACGAGGATGTCGATGCCACCGAACGCATCCACGACGCGGTCGACCATCGGGCCGAGCTGATCGCGTTTGCTGACGTCGCAGACGATCGGCTCGGCGACGCCGCCGAAGTCGGCGATGGCGGCGCACGTGTCGACGAGTTTCGACTCCGTTCGCCCGACCACCGCGATTCGGGCACCCTCCTTGGCCAGCGCGAACGCCATACCGGCGCCGACGCCCTGACCGGCGCCGGTGATCAGTGCGACCTTGCCGTCCAGTGTCCCCATCACGAGTCTCCTTTGCCGGGTTCCGTGTCGGCTGCCCACCGGTTGGACGTCAGCCGGAAGCTGGGAATGTCGGCCAGCGACATCACCGCCTCGTAGGTGCGCTCGTATCCGGTGTGGGCGATCCGCCATCGGTCGTCGGGCCCGCGGACGTAGCGGTCGGAGTAGAATGCCGCCCCGCGCAGCACCATGTCGTGTTCCGGGATCAGCACGGTGTCCGACAGATACCAGCGTCCGGTCGCCGTGTCGCCGTCGACGTCGATCTCCGGGTGACCGCAGTGGTGCTCGGTGATGGTCTGCGGCCCCAGATTCGACTTCATGAATTCGACGAGCGCGTCGCGCGACTCGAACGCGAGATGCTCACCATAGTTCGCCGTTGCGTCGGGAAGGAGCGTGTCGGCGAACTCGTCCCAGCATTTCGTGTCCAGGGCCCGCAGATACGCGTACTTGAGCCTGCTGATCGCGGCGACGGCCTCGAGATCCACGGAATTCACCCTTCGTCCGCCCCCAAAACTGACACCTGTTCTACCACGGATCGTCAGGTGTGGGGGCGGACTCGGGGATTACCGGCCGACGCTGCCCGCGGCGCTCATCGGCTGACGCTGCCCGCGTCGACCGGCAGGGCGACGGACGTGATGTAGCGCGCCTCGTCCGAGGCCAGGAACAGCGCGGCGTTGGCCACGTCGACCGGCTCGATCCACGGAATCGACAGCATGTTCATCGTCACGGCCGCCGCCGCGAACTCTTCGCGGGTGGGGTGCTCGAGGTCGGGCCGGAACGCCCGCCGCACCATGTCGTTCTGGATCATGTCCGTGTCCACGTTCGTGGGATGCACGCTGTTCACCCGCACCCGGTGCGGCGCGAGCTCCTTGGCCAGCGACCGCATCAGACCCACCACCCCGTGCTTGGCCGCGGTGTAGTGGGCGACGCCGACGAGCCCGCGCAGCCCCGCGATGGAACTCGTCAGGATCATCGCCCCGCCGCCCCGCTCGATCAGGTGCGGCGCCGCCGCCTTGCACGTCTGCCACACCCCCGTCAGATTGACGTCGAGCATCGTCTGCCACGTCTCGGCGTCGAGGTCCAGCGCGGCACCCGAGGACGTGATGCCTGCCGTGGCACACACGAAGTCCAGCCCGCCCAGCTCGCCGGCCGCCGCAGTGACCGCCTCGGCGAGCACCGCGCCGTCACGCACGTCCACCTGCGCGGTCACGATCCGGCGGCCCGTGTCCCGGACCAGTTTCGCGGTCTCCTCGAGGTCCTCCGGACTCGCCGGTGGCGTCACCACCGTGCCGACCGGGCCACACAGGTCGACAGCCACGACGTCCGCGCCCTCCTGTKCGAACCGCAACGCCTGCGCCCGGCCGACCCCGCGTGCGGCACCGGTGACCAGGACGACTCTTCCGTTCACTCGACCTGTCATCTCTACACCTTCTGGGTCAGTCCGGCGTCGACCACGAGTTGTGTGCCGGTGATGTATCGCGATTCGTCCGAGGCCAGGAACAGCAGCGCATTGCTGACGTCCCGCGAGTCCAGCCACGGGACGGGCAGCATGTGGTTCGCCGCGAGGACGGGGACGACGTCGTCCCGGGTCGGATTCTCGAGGTCCGGCCGCAGCCGTGCCATCGTCTCCGGGTTCAGGGTCATGCGGGTGCCGACGGCGCCGGGGTGCAGCACGTTCACCCGGATGAACTGCGGTCCGAGTTCGTTGGCGAGGGTCCGGGCCAACCCGACCACGGCGGTCTTGGACGCCGAATAGTGGGCGGCCCCGGCCACCGCCTTGATACCGGCGGTCGAACTGACGATCACGACGGAACCGCTGCCGTCCCGCATCGCCGGGACCGCGGCCTTCGCCGTGTTCCACACACCGGTGAGGTTGACGTCGAGCGATCGGTGCCAGACCGCGTCGTCGATCGTCCACGCCGGGCCGGGGTTGTCACAGACACCCGCGTTCGCGACGACGACGTCGAGGGGTCCCAGTTCCGCGACTCCGGCGTCGACGGCTGCCCGCAACGCCGACGGGTCACGCACATCGGCATGGGCGACGACCGCGCGCCGGCCGAGTTCGCCGACCAGCCTTCCGGTTTCGGCGAGATCCGCCTCGGCCGACGGCAGATCGACGACGACGACGTCGGCGCCCTCCTCCGCGAGCCGGACCGCGTGACTGCGTCCCATGCCGTTCCCGGCACCGGTGATGAAGGCGACCTTGCCTGCCATCCGTGACATCGGTTGTCCTCTCTAGTCCAGGCGGCCGGGAGTCGGGTAGCTGCGCAGGGAGAGCCCCACCCGCCCGTCCTCCACCGCGTCGTCGATCGATCCGCGCAGCGCGCCGCAGGTGGGGACGAACATCGAGTGCTCTCCCTCCTGCGCACGCCGTGCGAACTCCGGGCAGGTCTGCTCGGCGTCGCCCAGCCACTGCACGCTCGTGTGCGCCTCGCTGTATTTCTCCACGAGCACCGCGTTACCGCAGCGCCGGCATTCGACCGGAAGCACTCAGCTCACCGCCCCGGCTGCGTGCCGGGCGCCGACCCAGCCGAACACCATCGCGGGACCGATCGTCGCGCCCGCACCGGCGTAGTCGTTGCCCATCACGGACGCCGACGTGTTGCCGGTGGCGTAGAGCCCGGGGATCGGTTCGCCGCTGCTGCGGCACACCTGGCTGTGCTCGTTGCACACGAGCCCGCCTTTGGTGCCGAGGTCGCCTGCTTCCATCCGCACCGCGTAATACGGGGCCTTCTCCACCTCGTCCATGGTCGGGTTGGGCAGTCGCGGGTCGCCGTAGTACCGGTCGTAGGCGCTGTCGCCGCGACCGAAGTCGGCGTCGACCCCCGCACGCGCGAAACCGTTGAACCGGGCGATCTCCGCGGTCAGCGACTCCGCGGGAACGCCCATCTTCTGCGCGAGTTCGCCGAGGGTTGCGGCGCGTTGCATCAGCCCCGTCTCGAACCACTCGGCGGGGAACTTCTGCCCGGGCATCACACCACCGAACTGGTAGCGGCTCTTGGCCTTCGAATCGAAAACGAACCACACCGGGTCGTGACCACCGGCGATCTGGTCGTGGACGAACGACACGTACGGGGACGCCTCGTTGGTGAACCTCTTGCCGTTCTGGTCGACGATCAGCGACGGCGGAATCGACCGCTCCGACACCAGGACGTGCATGATGCCGTCCGGCCGCCGGAACGACGGCATCCACCACGCGTCGTCCATCAGATCGACGGCCGCGCCGACCTGCTCGCCGGCGACGATTCCGTCTCCGGTGTTGTCGGGTGAGCCGGCGCTGTAGTTGTCCTTGCCGCCTTCCCGGAGGAACCGCTTGCGCATCTCCTCGCTCTGCTCGAACCCGCCGGTGGCCATCATGACGCCGCGGCGGGCGCGCACGCGCAGTTCCCGTCCCCCGGACTCGACCACCGCGCCCGTGACGGCTCCGGATTCGTCGGTGACCAGACCCTTCAGCGGGGAATTCAGCCACAGCGGAACCTCGGCCTCCTGGAGCGTGAGCCGCAGACGCCCGACGAGGGCCTGCCCCAGAGTCTCCATCCGCCTGCGCCGCAGCATCGCCACGACCGAACGCCAGCCGACGCCCAGCGCGGTCCTGCGTCCGGCCCAGGTGCGGAAGACCATGTTGAGGTGACGGAACTCGGTGGACGTCATGTACAGCCCACCGGGCATCGCGAGGGAGTTCGGCCGCTGCAGGTCGCCGTCGGCGCCGAGCTGGTTCATGTCGAACGGCAGCGGTTCGACCGTCCGCCCTTTCGGCCGTCCGCCCACGTTCTCGGGGTGGTAGTCGGAATAGTCCTCGCACCAGGAGAACCGGAGATGCGGGCAGTTCTGTTCGAAGAACCGCATCATGGCCGGCCCCTGCTCGATGTACGCGTCGAGGCGCTCGGCCGGCACGCTGTTGCCGACGATCGACTCCAGGTACTTCCGGACGTCGTCGGGGTCGTCGGCGCGGCCTTCACGGACGAGGATCGGCGAGTTGGGAATCCACAGGGCGCCACCCGACAGTGCCGTCGAACCGCCGTACACCCCGGACTTTTCGACGACGAGGGTGTCGAGCCCTCGCTCGGCCCCGGCGAGGGCGGCGGTCATGCCACCGGCACCGCTGCCGATCACCAGGAGATCTACCTCCCGGTCCCAGTTCTGCTCGTCTACGCTCATCGTGCACACCTTCCGAAGTGGTCTCGATCACACTCTGCCGGTGTCAATTGCTGTTTCCCACAGCCTTTCCCGCGGAGCGGGAGACAGCGCGGCTAGGTGGCCGCGGTGAAGATGCCGAGCCCGCCGCGGTACACCAGGAGCGGCGGCGCATCCCTGAGCACGTCCAGACCGGTGACGCGCGCGACGACGATGGTGTGGTCGCCGGCGTCGTGCTCGAATTCGACGGTGGCCTGCACCTGGGCCAGCACACCGTCCAGCGCAGGGGCACCGTTGCGGGCGTGCGACCACCCGACGTCGGCGAACTTGTCGGCGCCGCTGGTCGCGAACGTCCCGCACACGTCGCGCTGGTCGTGGGCGAGGACGTTGACGCAGATGTGTTCGCTCGCCCGCAGCCGCGGCCAGCTGGTCGACGTCCGTGCGGGGCTGAAGGACACGTACGGCGGGTCCAGCGACAGCGACACGAAGGACTGACATGTGAAGCCGTGTAGGCTCTCGCCGTCGTGCGCGGTGATCACCGTGACTCCGGTGCAGAAGTGGCCGAGCACCGACTTGAGCTCGGCGGGGTCGATGCGTCGTGCCGTCGGCGGCACGGGTTCTTCGGTTCGGGTCATCGTGTCTCCTCGGATCGACGGGTTGCGTTCAGCCTGGCCGCGGCGCCTGCAGGCGGGGAATGCCCCGTCCCGCCCAGCGGCAGGGTTTCGCGTGTCCGGCAGTCGGCGCACGGTTGATAGGCTCGGGAAATGCCATCGTCCGACCCCACACAGAGCTCCGGGTTCGCCGGCCTCCGATCGACGAGCTGGCCGGTACTCGGCATCCTGTCGTTCGGCGAGGAACTGTCCGGCTACGACCTGAAGAAGTGGGCGTCGTACAGTGTGCGTTTCTTCTACTGGAGCCCGTCCTTCAGCCAGGTGTATTCGGAGCTGAAGAAGCTGGAAGACCTGGGATACGTGACGTCCCGGACCGTCGTGGACGACGAGGCACGGGTGAAACCCAAGCGCCTGTACAAGATCACGGACGCGGGCATGGCCGTCATGCGCAGCTGGGCGCGGGAGGCGCCGATCGATCCGCCCGTCCTCAAGCACGGCGTGATGCTGCGCATGTGGCTCGGTCACCTCACCGAGCCGGAGCAGCTCAAAGATGCCCTGAAGGAGCACATTTCGTACGTGGAGGGGATGAGCAGGCAGGCCGCGCTCGACGCCCGCGATTCCGACGTCGAACCGACGTGGGCGTTCGCGCACATGGTCAACAAGTGGTCCGAGCGGTACTACGCCGCCGAGAGCGAGCTCGCGAAGCAGATGCTCGCCGACATCGACGAGGCCGTCGAGCGGATGCACGGTGAAGGGACGCCGGAACATCCCGGTGTGCCGAAACCGACCGCATCGCATTCGATCCGGCGCTCCCGCGAGGCGCAGAAGGAGTACCAGGCCGCGATGAAGGCGGCACGGGACGCGGACGACGAGACGGAGCGCGAAGACTAGTCGGACGGAGTCCGCACCGGTTCGGCCACCAGATTCCGGAGCCGAGGCCACAGTTCCCGCCGCGCGGTCTGCGCCGCGGCCATCGCGTCGATCGTCAAGAATCCGTGGAACATTCCCTCGACCCGCCGGCACTGCACGGGAACACCGGCGTCGGCGAGCGCCGCGGCGTACTTCTCCCCCTCGTACCGGAGGGGATCACGTTCGGCGGTGATCACGATCGCGGGCGGAAGCCCGCCGAGGTCCTCGGCCCGGACCGGGGCGGCGTAGGCGGGTACGGTCTCGCGGTGGGTCGGCAGGTACTGATCCCAATACCATTGCATCGCAGAGCGGGTGAGGAAATGACCCTCCGCGAACAGCTCGTAGGACTCGGTGTCGAAGACCGGTTCGATGACRGGGTAGATCAGCAGCTGCCCGGTGACGGCGGGGGCCTCCCGGTCCCGGGCCATCAGCGCCGCGACCGCCGCGAGATTGCCCCCACTGCTGTCGCCGGCGACGAGAAGACGATCCGGATCTCCGCCGAACTCGCGGGCGTGCCGCGCGACCCAGCACGTCGCGGCGTAGGCGTCGTCCGCTGCGGCGGGCCACTGCGATTCCGGGGCGAGTCGATAGTCGACGGAGACGACGACGGCGCCGATCCCGTTGCACATCGCGCGACAGAAGCCGTCGTGGCTGTCGAGGTCGCAGATCACGAACCCGCCGCCGTGAAAGAAGACGACGACGGGCAGGGATTCCGCGGGATGCCCTGCCGGCGAATAGATCCGCACGGCAATCGGTCCAGCCCCGCCGGGGATCTCCCGGTCGCGCACACTACCGACCGGCTCGGGGTCGGCGACGGCCTTGCGTCCCGCCCTCGTCGCCGCCCGCGCCTGGGCGCCCGTCATGGTCTCCACCCGGGGGAAGTTCTCGTTCAGTCCCCGGAGGATGGTCTCGGCCTGCTCGTCGAGCGGCATTCGTGCTCCTTCGTCCCGCCTCAGGCGGAGTATCGGTCGGCGCGGCCGGCGGCCGGCGTCGCGGTCGCCATGTAGTTGCGCCAGGTGCCCTTGGCGGACATGCGGATCGGCGCGGTCAGGCGGTGATCGAGCTTGATCTGGCTGCTCGGACCGCACACGGAGATGGCCGCGACCACGTTGTCGTCGGCGCCCACCGGCACGGCGACGCAGCTGACGCCGACGAGATCCTCTTCCCGGTCGTACGCCGCTCCGCGTTCGCGGGTCTTCTGCAACTCGGCACGGAACGCCGCGGGCGAGTCGATGCTGAATCGTGTGCTGCGGGGCAGACCCGCTTCGACGACGCGGTCGACCACGGACTCGGGCGAGTGGGCCAGCAGCACCTTGCCGACGCTCGTACAGTGCGCGGGCTGGCGGCCGCCGACGCGGGACGGCAACCCGACGCCGAACCGTCCGGCGATCTTCTCCAGGTAGACGACGTCGATCCCCTCGAGCACCGCGAGGTGCACGGCGTGCCCGGTGAGCCGGTGGAGTTCGTGCAGGAACGGCAGGGCGGCCCGGTGCAGACGGTCCTGGTGCACGGCCAGCGACCCGAGTTCGAACAGCCGCATGCCGAGTTCGTAGTCCCGGCCTTCCCGGCGGAGCCACCGCAGCTGGACGAGACGTTCGAGCATCCGGTGTGCGGAGGAGCGCGGAAGCCCCGTGCGGCGCACGATCTGCGCGAGCGTGAGCCTGCCCGGGCCGTCGAAGGCGTCGAGGAGAAGGGCGGCGCGATCGAGGCCGGCGGTGGGGGTGGGGCTGAGTGTCGTCGTCATGGGGACCTCCGTAGCGGCGCTGCTCGGTGCGGCGACGCGGTGTGTGACTGGCGACACTTACTATAAATAGGCATATACCTATTTGCAATAGTGCTGGCTGAACGGCCCCGAACAGCCCCGAACAGCCCACAGGCCCGGTGCACGCATCGAGTGGATACGCACACCGGGCCCGGACACCCCTTACATCGCCGCCAGCGGCTCGCTTCCGGACCAGTCGTGGCCCCAGTAGCTGTCCGCGGTGATCTCCTCCGCGGAGTAGTACTTCTCGTCCACCTTCATGCCCTCGGTGCCGAACTCGATGTCCCAGCCGCCGGGGGCACGCACGTAGAACGACACCATCTTGTCGTTCGTGTGGCGGCCGAGGGTCGAGGAGACGGAGAACCCGTCCTTGACGACGCGGTCGAGCGCCTGGCCGACGGCGTCGAGCGTGTCGACCTCCACCATGATGTGCACCAGTCCCGGCGCCCCGCCGTGCGGTGCCGGGCACAGCGCGAGGCTGTGGTGCCGCTCGTTGACACCCAGGAAGCGCACCCGCATCGGACCGAACTCCGGCGGTGCCGGGATGCGGAAGGCGCCGCGGGGCAGGAATCCGAGCACCTCGGTGTAGAAGTCGAACGCGCCGCTGAAATCCATCACCGGCAGCACCACGTGGCCGAGACCCTGCGCCCCCGTCACGAACTTCGCGCCGAACGGGGTGACCACCGGGCTGTGGTCGAGGACGGCGCCGTGGAAGACCTCGATCGTCGCACCGGTCGGATCCTGGAACGTGACGACCTCTTCGACGCGGCGGGCGTCGGCCTCTTCCACCGACAGCGGTTTGACGGCGATCCCGGCGCCCTCGACCGCCTCCTGGACGCGGACCAGACCTGCATGATCGCGGACCTCCCACCCGATGGTGACGACTTCGTCCGTCTCGCCCGGCACGATCACGATGCGGGCCGCGCGCTCGTCCATGCGGAGGTACAGGGCGTCCTCGTCCGGGCCCGATCCCTCGGCGAATCCGAGCACGTCGAACGCGAACGTGCGCCACCGCTCCAGGTCGTTGGTCTGGATCTTGACGTAGCCAAGCCCCTTGATATCTGTCATGTGTTGTCCTTCTGCTGTTTTCGAGGTCCGACGGCGGTCAGATCATCGACTTGAGGTTGTCGGCCGGGTCGAGGCCGAGCGAGCTGAGCGCGGAGGCGTGGTAGACGGTGCTCGGGACGTGGATGGCGTGCGCCAGGCCGGCGTGCGCGTCCCGCCAGTACCGCTGCAGCGGCTTGTCCATGCGCAGCGCGTTGCCGCCGGAGCGGGCGAAGATCTGGTCGACGGCTGTGACCGCACGCCACGCGGCACGCACCTGCGTCCGGCGCCCGGCCGCGCGGTCCTCGAACGTGACCTCCCTGCCCGACTCGACGAGGTCCCAGATCCTGTCGACGTTGGCGAGGAGTTCCTGGCGGGCGGCATTGATGTCGGCCGCGGCCTCGCCGACCGCGAACAGCACGTAGGGGTCGTCCTTGATCGCGGTGCCCTGCGCTCCGACGCGGTCGCGCTGGTAGTCGAGGTGAGCGGCCAAGGCGCCCTCGGCGATTCCCACCACGGCGGAGGAGATTCCGAGCGGGAACATCGTCGACCACGGCATGTTGTACAGCGTCTCGGTGCGCCCGAACTTCTGCACCGCGGTGCCGTTCATGACCTCGTCGGCGTCCATCACCCGGTAGTCGGGGACGAACGCGTTCCGGACGATGATGTCCTTGGAACCGGTGCCCTTGAGGCCGACGACGTTCCATGAGTCCTCGACGATCTCGTAGTCGCTGCGCGGCAGGATCATGTGCAGCATCTTCGGCGGCAGGGCCATCGCGCCGTCCTTGTCGCCGAGCATCGCGCCGAGGAAGATCCAGTCGCAGTGATCGGTTCCCGACGAGAACTGCCAGCGTCCGCTGAAGAGGTAGCCGCCGTCGACCGGGGTCGCGATCCCGGTCGGCGCGTACGGCGAGGCCATCCAGGTGTCGTTGTCGGCCGCCCACACCTCGTCCTGCACCTTCGGGTCGGCGAACGCCAGCTGCCAGGGGTGCACGCCGACGATGCCGCACACCCAACCGGTCGCCGGGTCGAGGGACGCGGCGGCCATGACCGTCTCCGCGAACTCGCGCGGATGAGCCTCGTAGCCGCCGTACTTGCCGGGCTGGAGCAGCTTGATCGGCCCGGCCTCGCGGAGCTTCTTCGCCGTGTCGTCGGGCAGCCGGCCGATCCGCTCGGCCTCGGGCGCCTGATCGCGGAGCTGATCCGCGATCGCCATGATGTTGTCGAGAACCTCGTGGGTCATCTGTCGTGTCCTTCTTTTCGGAGCCGGGCTCAGGCGTTGGTGTCGAGCGGCACGACGCCGTTGGCGAGGTTGTCGGCGACTTCCGCCTCCCAGCTCTGCACCGCCCTGGTGGTGTCGATCTCGAATTCGAAGCGCTTGGTCATGTCGTCGGTGATGTCCTCGACGTCCACGTAGAACTGCTGGTACCAGCGACGCAGCTGGTACACCGGCCCGTCCTCCTCCGACAGCAGCGGGTTGTCGATGCGCGACTTGTTGAGCCAGATGTCGACGTCCTGCTTGAACCCGAGTTCCACGCCCTCGGCGAACTGCGCCGCCATGCCGTTCGCCACCTCGTCGGACAGCCCCTCGGGCTTCTTCACCATGGCGCCCCACTGCAGGACGAACGAATTCGCGGTAACCGGGTAGTGGCAGTTGATCAGCACAGTCTCGATCATCATGCCGTTCGCTTCGCTCCACAGCTTGTCGATCATGTAGGACGGGCCGAAGTACGACGCGTCCGAACGCAGCGTCGAATTGGGGTCGTCGTAGCTGGTGCCCACCGAGATGTCGTGGCGGGGCGTCGACTGCATGTACTGGGTGGCCACGTGCCCTTCGAAGACGTTCTTGAAGTAACGCGGGAACGAGAAGTGGACGTAGTAGAAGTGCGCCATGTCGACCACGTTGTCGACGATCTCGCGGCAGTGCGAGCCCTCGACGAGCAGCGAATTCCAGGTCCAGTCGGTCCATTCAGGGGAGCCGAATCCCTCGATCTCGGGAATCGTCACGTCGGCGGGCGGCGGGTTGCCCTGCGGGTCGTTCCAGACGTAGAGCTGCCCGTTGCGCTCGATGGTCGTCCAGGCCCGGGTCCGCGCCAGCGGCGGGACGCGTCGCGCATACGGGATTCCCGTGCACTTGCCGTTGCCGCCCCAGCGCCAGTCGTGGAAGGGGCACGCGATGGAATCGCCCTTCACGGTGCCGTGCGCCAGGTTGCCACCCATGTGACGGCAGTAGGCGTCGAGCACGCTGAGGGTCCCGTCCGAGGTTTCGAACACCACCAGCGACGTCCCGAACGCATCGACCTGATGCGGGGCACCGTCCCTGAAGGTGTTCGCCAGACCCAGGCAATGCCACCCACGCGCGAAACGCGTTGGTGCCGATCCCACTTCGATCATCCGGACTTCGTCGCCGTCAACGGCACTGTTGCGCGCCATGTCTACCTCCGCCTCGCTGTACGTCAAGAACACCCTCGGGGTGTGGTGTAGCTCATAGTCTTCGCGACGGGTCCGCAGCGGTACCCGACTCTCCCACTCAGCGAGAGGCTTTCGCATCCACGCCTCAGAGCGGAAGTTCGGCGTCCCGATCACAGGGACCACACCCCCCCGTTTACGGGCCGCGGCGACTACCGTGCGGATCACATACCCGGAAATTGGGAGGAACGATGGCCGCACTCATCTCTTCGCAGCGGTACACAGCGGAGGTTCGCCGGCTCTGCGCCGACGCCGTCCCGAGCGGGGTGGTCGTCGCACCCGAGCCGGGAGCGGCCGTCGAGCACGATTTCCTCCTGCTGCGACCGCACCGGACGTCGGACGACGCCCTGTCCCCGCAGGTCCGGAGGGTGGGCGACCACGACCTGCTCGTCCGCTTCCGCAACCGCGACGAGCAGCTGGTCTTCGAGTTCTGGACGAACAGCTTCACCGGAACTCCGACATCCGACGACCGGTCGGTGGACCTGCTGGAGCGCTACTGCGCCGAGCAGTTCCCCGGGACTCTCCGCAGGTTCCGCACCCGCATCCGGCGGGCCGTGCCGTCCGCAGCGGACTTCTCCGCGTCGCTGCAGCAGACGTACGTCCAGGACGGCACACGTATGGCGGACGTCACCGTCACGTGCACGCAGGGTGGTGACGTGCTCGCGCAGGCGTGGGCCACGTACGCACTCCCCGACTGATCTCGACCTCGTTCTTCCACGAATTGGTCAGCCGCGCAGGCAATTGTCTGCGCGGCTGACCAATGTCTGGGAAACTATCCCACCGGGTCGGCCAGCCTCGTCCGGGAACGGCTGAACTCGAAACCGCGGAACCCCTCCTCCGCGACGTCCGCGCAGATCCGCCCGTACGCGCCGAAGCCCCCGAGGTACGGCATGAACACGCGGGGCTTGCCCGGAATGTTGGCACCCATGTACCAGGAGTTCGCCAACGGGAACAGGGTCTGCGCGGCGAGCTCACGGCAGTGCTCCACCCACTGCTCGGTGGCGGGGACGGACGCCTCGATCGCGTCGTGGTCCTTCTCCCACAGGTGCTCGATGCAGTCCGCGATCCAGTCGACGTGCTGTTCGGCGCCGAGCACCATGTTCGCCAGCACCGACGGACTTCCCGGCCCCGTCACGACGAACAGGTTCGGGAACCCCGGAACACCCAGACCGAGATAGGTTTTCGGCCCCTCACTCCAGTACTCGGAAAGCGACACACCGTCGCGCCCGACGATCCGCATGCGGTCGAGGGCGCCGGTCATGGCATCGAATCCGGTGGCGAACACCAGTGTGTCGAGGGCGTAGTCGGCGTCTGCGGTGGTGATCCCCGACGGGGTGATCGCTTCGATCGGCGCCGCCTTCAGATCCACCAGGGTGACGTTCGGCCGGTTGTACGTTTCGAAATAGTGGGTGTCGGTGACGATCCGCTTGGTCCCGATGGGGTGATCGTTCGGGATCAGCTTGTCCGCGACGGCGGGGTCGTCGACGAGCAGGCGGATCTTCTCCTCGGCGAACTGGCGTGCCGTCGCGTTCGCGGCCTCGGTCTTCGTCTGGTCCGGAAAGGTTTTCGCGAACAGCACCCCGCCGAGCTTCCACCGCGTCTCGTAGGCCTCGCGACGTTCCTCGTCGGAGACCTCCAGCGCCGACTTCGGATGTGCGTTGTACGGCGAGCCGCCACCGCTTTCCCGGGACAGCCGTCGGCGCTCGTCGTATCCCGCCTTGATCGCGCGCCGCATCTCGTCGTCCCACGTCTGGTTGCCCGCCGGGACGCTGTAGTTGGCGCTGCGCTGGAATACGTACAGGTGCTCGGCCTGCTCGGCGATGAGGGGAATCGACTGAATTCCCGAGGAACCGGTGCCGATGATCCCGACCCGCCTGCCGGTGAAGTCGACACCCTCGTGCGGCCACTGTCCGGTGTGATGTGTGTCCCCGGTGAACGATTCGCGGCCCGGGATGTTCGGCATGTTCGCGGTGGACAGCGCGCCGGTCGCGAAGATGCAGTACCGGGCGGACAGCACGTCGCCGCGGTCGGTGCGTACCTCCCACCGGAGCGACTCCTCGTCCAGTTCCGCGGAGGTGACCCGGGTGCCGAACAGGAAACGGTCGCGCAGGTCGAACCGGTCCGCGACGTGATTGATGTACGCAAGGATCTCGGGCTGGGTGGCGTACTTCTCGCTCCAGTCCCACTCCTGCTCGAGTTCCCGCGAGAACGAGTACGAATAGTCGACGCTTTCCACGTCGCACCGGGCGCCGGGATAGCGGTTCCAGAACCACGTTCCGCCGACGCCTCCCGCCGCCTCCACGCCCTGGACGGTCAGCCCCAGGCTCCGCAGCTTGTGGACGGCGTACAGTCCCGCGAATCCCGCGCCGACGACAACCGCGTCCACGTCGCCGATCCGATTCGCACGAGCATCAACTTCGGTGCGTGCACTCACGGGCGCGCTCCTCTCCCATTCGACAGACACATTCGGCAGCAAAGGCCTGTCTGGGACGGTAGGTCGCGGCACCGGGCAGCCACAGGTTCGTTCCCGGTGAGCGGTCGGGCAGCGCCTAACTGGACACGACGGGAGCGAGAGCGGGGTCGATCACGTCGGCCAGCGCGTCCCACGGCACGGTGACGGTGACGAGTCCGATGGCGTGCGGCCCCACCTGGTAGTCGTTGAAATGGATCTCCATGCCTGCCGGGGTGGCCAGCCAATTCGCGAAGTTCGCCTCGGTCGGCTCGATGCCGCTGCGCTCGAAGTCCGCTCCGGCGACCGTCTCGGGGAGCAGGCGCGCGGATTCGTTCGACAGCGTCTGCAGTCCCGCCGGCAGGTCGGGGAAGAGATCACCGAGCGTGATCGGCGCGGCGGTGTCGGCATTCACCACCACCGTCGCGACGATCGGTGTCGGATGCGCACCGGGTGGGTCGGCGTTCCACGACGTCACCAGCAGCCCGCTGATCACGTGCTCGCCGATGTGCGCGACGCTGTGCTCCTGGCTGCTCAGCGTGAAGGCGTCGGTGCCCCAGCCGTCGATCTGGTCCTGGAGTGCGGCGCGCATCGATTCGTTGAACTCGGCGGTGACCGCCGGATTTCCACCCTCGATCTGCGGGATGAGGACGTCGTAGCCGACACGGCCGGTGGAACCCGTGACCTGCAGTTCCGTCTCCGTGTACGGCAGGCTCGCGGGCGTGGTCGCCTCGGTGCCAGGCGTGTCCGCGGCGGACACGGTCGTCGTTGTCGACGGCTCGCTCACTGCGGTGCCGGCTTGGTCGGAGCAGGCGGCGAGTGCGAGGACCACCGCAACGAGCGCCGCTGCCCGACCAGATCTCCGGATGCCGCTCATGAGCTATCTCTACCACGTCGATTCCGCGGGGTCACCTACCGATCGGGTCGACGATGGTGTGCAGCGTGTCGACGAAACCCTGTGCGGTGGACGCGTCGTAGAGGTCGGCGGAATACACCAGTTCGGCATCGATTCCGGCGGGCCTCCCGTCGACGTCGTGACGTTCCGTGAAGTGGAAGTGCAGATCGCACTTGGCGATGTCGAGCGGACGGGGTGTGACCTCGAAGTCGAGCCCGGACACGTTCAGGGCCGCGGGAGCGAAGTTGTTCAGCGACAGCGCAACCTGGAACAGCGGGTGCAGGGACGGCGACCTCGGCGGGTCGAGCACCTGGACGAGTCGCTCGAACTGCACGTCGGCATTTGCCAGAGCCCGAAGCTCCACGCCGCGTGACCGATCGACGATGTCGCACAGCGTCATTGTCGGGTCCACCCGGGTGCGCAGAACCAGCGTGTTGACGAACATCCCCACCACGTCGTCGAGCGCCGGGTCTCCCCGGCCCGCGATCGGAGTTCCGATCGCGATGTCGGGGTCGCCGCTGACGCGGGCGAGCAGGACCGCCACCGCCGACCTGAGCGCCGTGAACAGGCTGGCGTGGTGCTCGTGCGCGGTGGCCAGCAGGCCGCGGTGCGCATGCTCGTCGAGGGAGAACGGAAGTCGTCCCGCTCGGTAGGTCCACCGGCGGGGCCTGGGGCGATCGGTGGGCAGCGCGAGCTCCCCCCGAAGTCCCGACAGTTCCTTCGTCCAGTGGGCGATCTGCTGGGACGCGATGCTGTCCGGGTCGGCCTCGTCACCGAGCAGGGCCCGGCGCCACACCGTGTAGTCGGCGTAGTGCACGGTCGGCGGCTCCCATGCGGGCTCACTGCCGTTCGCCCGGGCACGGTAGGAGTCGGCGAGATCTCGTGCCAACGGCGCGAGCGACCAGCCGTCGGCGGCGATGTGGTGGACGACGCAGGCCAGAAGGTGGTCGCCGTCGCCGAGCCGGAACAGCCGGGCGCGCAGAGGAGGCTCGCGCCGCACGTCGAATCCCGCGGACAGCAGCTCCGACGTCTGCGCTTTCACGTCCGCGGCGCCGGTCTCCACCGGAGTCAGGTCGGGCAACGCATCGGCCACGTCGAGCACACGCTGGTACGGCCCCGACGGCGAGTCGGGAAACACCGTCCGCAGCGAGCGGTGTCGGCCCAGCACATCCGCCATCGCCGAGCGCAGCACCTCGACGTCGAATCCGCCGCGCACTCGTACCGTGAACGGGATGTTGTGGAGAGCGCGTTCCCCTTTGGTGCGGTCGATGTAGTACTGCGACGGGGACAGCGGCACCCGGTCCGGCAGTGGTGCGACGCCCAATTTCGGTCCGCCGGACCGCCCCGCGTTCTGCGGGCGTGCGCCGGTGTCCGCGATCGTCCGTGCGAGTGCCGCGACCGTCGGTGCATCGAAGAGTTCGCGCACGCCCAGCGTGGTGCCCAGCTCGGCGTTGATCGTCGCGACCACCCGGATGGCCGACAGCGAATCGCCGCTGAGATCGAAGAAGGAATCGTCGGCGCCGATCGTATCCACGCCGAGTACCTGGGCGAACACCCGTGCGACGCGGCGCTCGGCCGGGGTCTCCGGGTCACGATGAGGCACCGAATCCGAGCCGAACTCCGGCAGCGGGAGCGCCGCCCGGTCGAGCTTCCCCGTCGGCGTCAACGGGATCGAGTTCACGAGCATGATCGATTTCGGAACCATGTAGTCGGGCAGGAATCGTGCCAGGTGCGCCTTCAACGCCTCGCGATCGATGAACGCGTCCCCGTCGGCCATGATGTAGGACACCAGGGTCGGATCTCCGGCCGAATTCCGTTGCACCACCGTCGCGGCGAACGCGACGCCCGGATGCGTGTTCAGCGCGGCATTGATCTCGCCCAGCTCGACACGGAAACCTCGGATCTTGATCTGGTCGTCCGCCCTGTCCAGAAACTCGAGCGTTCCTGCCGCCGTCCAGCGCACCACGTCGCCGGTGCGGAACATCCGGGAGCCGCTGCGACCGAACGGGTCGGCGACGAACCGGGACGCGGTCAGCCCGGGGCGCCGATGGTAACCCCGGGCGAGTGCCGGGGTGGCGAGGTAGAGCTCTCCGACAGCGCCCGGCGGAAGCGGACGTAGACGGTGATCCAGAACCACCGCGTCCACGCCGCGCATGAGCGAGCCGATCGTCATCCGCTCGTCCGGTGACAGAGGATCCGTGAGAGTGACGCTGCACGTCGTCTCCGTCGGACCGTACGCGTTCCGCATGGTCCGGCCACCGGCCCACCGCCGCGCCAGCTCCTGCGGACACGCTTCCCCTCCGACCAGCACCAACTCCAGTTCGTCCATGACGCAGGAGTCGACGGCGGCCAGGGCGGACGGCGTCGTCAGGAGGTGGGTGACGTGTTCGTCGCGCAACAGTCGTGACAGTTCCTCGCCGCCGAACACCCCGGGCGGGGTCACGACGAGCGTCGCGCCGCCGACACAGGCCGCGAGCACTTCGACGAGCGCGGTGTCGAAGCTCGGCGAGGCGAAATGCAGGACACGAGAACGCGCGGTCACCGCGTACTTGTCCCGAATCTCCTGGGCGAGGTTGGCCAGGCCGCGATGGGTGACGACGACGCCCTTCGGCGCTCCCGTCGACCCGGACGTGTAGATCAGATACGCGGGATGGTCCACGAGCAGCGGACGGGTCCGTTCCGCACCGGGGAGGGTTTCCCCACAGAGGTTTTCGAGTTCGTCGATATCCGTGGTCAGCCATGCGACGGTGCCGGGCAGTCGGGCGCGCTCCGAGCGGACGGTCAGCCCGACTGTCGCACCGCAATCGTCCAGGGCGTACGCGATGCGAGCGCTCGGGTGCGAGGGATCGATCGGAACGTATGCGGCGCCGGCCTTCGCGACGGCCCACAACGCCAGCACCGACTCGAGCGACCGCGGGATGGAGACCGCGACGATGCTCTCGGGTCCGATGCCCCGGCCGGTCAGGAGCCGGGCGAGCCGGCCGGCGAGCCGGTCCAGGTCACCGTAGGACAGTTCGCGTCCGCGATCGCGGATCGCGATCGCCTTCGGGTGGTCGGCGACGGTCCCCGCGAGGAGACGGTCGAGTGTGATCGGGTCGGCATCCGGAAGTCCCTGCGCGGGAGCGAATTCTCCGCGCTCGCCGGCGAGGAAGACGTCGAGGTCGGCGACCGGTCGTTCCGATTCGATCGATGCGGTGAACCTGTCGAGGTAGGCGAGGAAACGCGCATGATGTCCGGTCAGTTCGGCGTGGTCGTACAGTGCCGGATTTCCCTCGAAGTCGATGCGGGCGGCGCTGCCCTCTGCCCCCGGATAGATGTTGACGGCGAGGTCCGCGACGGGACCGGTGGTGAGTACCCGGACCGTCCCGTTCACGGCGCCGAGCGTGATCTCCTTCGTGAACATCATGACGTTGACCACCGGACCGAAATGCAGGAGTTCGACACCGCCCGTGGCGAGGTCCCGGCCGATGTCCTCGCGGCGGTAGCGTTGATGCCGCAGTGCCGCTGTCAACGCCGCCTCGGCGGTTCCGACCGCCTGACGGACGGTGGCAGAGCCGATTCCCTTCAGCCGCAACGGAATCACATTGGAGACCGAACCGCCCGAATACCTGAGGCGGGCCGTCGTTCTCGCCGACACCGGAAGCGACAGGACCACGTCGTCGACGCCGGTCATCCTGGCGAGGTAGGAGGCGAAGGCGGCGACCGTCACCGCCGTCGAATTCCGTGAGCTCTTGCTCGGGCTCGGGTGCCCGGTCGCCGTCCCGGCGTCGATGTCCGGTCGCGCCGTGCGACCGCTGAGGCTGAGGACGGAAGTCAGGTCGCCGCCGGATTCGCGCCAGTAGTCGCGGTCCCGGGCGAACCGGGTCGAGGCACGGTAGGTCGCGTCCTCCCGCACGAGACGTTCGGGCCCCACGATCCGGCTGTCCGGCGGCTCCCTGCCCTCGATGGCGGTGACATACAGTTCGGCCGTGCGGCTCATCAGCATCATCGCGGCGTACCCGTCCGACACGATGTGGTGAGCGCGGGAGTACCAGTAGTAGTGATCGTCGCCCAGCTGCAGAATGCGCGAGACGAGGAGCGGTCCGTCGTACATGTCGGTGCGAGCGCTCCGGTCGTTCCGCATCCAGCGGTGGGCAGCGTCCACGGGATCGCCCTCGCCGCGAAGGTCGGTGGTGGGCACCCGGTCGTCGACGGTTGGGTCCACGACCTGATGCGGCTGCCCGTCGATGTCCACCAGGCGCACCGCTCCCCAGCCGAATTCGCGATTCGCGCGCCGGGTGGCTTCAGACAGAACGGCAAGGTCGGCCGGACCGCGCAGATCGACGTAGTGGGCGATGACGTACGGGATCTCCGGCGTGAGCTGTTGCGCGAACCAGATGGATCGCTGCGCCGCGGTCAGCGGGAAGGCTCCCACGGCCACTCGCGCCGGGCGCCCGAGCGGGCGTTCCACGATGGCGACGTCGGGCCGGACGGGCGCGGGCCTTTCCGGGCAAGCGCACGCCGTGCCGCCGGATTGCTGCTGCGAATCGAAATCGAAATTCATCTTTCCCCCTCAGGCTGCGCTCTGCACTCCACCACCCCACTGCGCAGAGTCGTCGCGGATGTCGGATCGGCGACTGCTATGGCACCAACCATCAGCCTCCTCGCCCCGCACCGCCTTCACCAGGCACCCCAGGGTGCGTACCCGCCTACCCTCCTTATTCGGGGAGGTGCCCGCGCCGCCACCCGAGTAGCGTCGAACGGGTGACTATTCGCCTTGGATACCAGATGCCGAATTTCAGTTACTCCACTCCCGTCGCGGACCTGTTCCCGACCGTCATCGCGCAGGCCCGCGAGGCCGAATCCGCGGGCTTCGACACCGCATTCGTGATGGACCACTTCTATCAACTGCCGGGCATCGGTGCGCCCGACGAACCGATGCTCGAGGCGTACACCGCCCTCGGCGCCCTCGCCACGGCCACCGACAACATCCAGCTGTCCGCGCTGGTCACCGGCAACACCTACCGCAACCCGCCCATGCTTGCCAAGGCGGTGACCACCCTGGACGTCGCCAGCGGCGGTCGGGCCGTCCTCGGAATCGGCGCCGGCTGGTTCGAACTCGAGCACACGCAGTACGGCTACGAGTTCGGCACGTTCACCGACCGATTCGAACGGCTCGACGAGGCACTGCAGATCATCGCGCCGATGCTGCACGGCGAACGTCCGACGTTCGACGGCAAGTGGTATCACGTCGAGAACGCGATCAACGAGCCGCGGATCCGCGACGACCTGCCGATCATGCTGGGAGGTGGCGGTGAGAAGAAGACGTTCGGTCTCGCCGCACGGTTCGCGGACCACCTGAACATCATCTGCAACGCCCGCGAACTGCCGCGCAAGCTCGAGGCTCTCGATACCCGGTGCTCGGAGATCGGTCGCGACCGGTCCACGCTGGAGACCAGTTACCTGGCCTTCGTCATCATCGACGAGGACGGCGACCGCGCCCGGCAGCTTCAGCACGACTTCCTGCTCACGCAGGGCGTCGACCTGTCGACGGCGTCGGACGAGGAACGCGCCGCCGCCACCGACCGGCAGTTCTGCGGTGCCCCCGACGAGGTGGCCGAACAGCTGAAGACCCGTGTCCTCGACGCGGGAATCGACGGCATCGTCCTCAACCTCGTCGCCAACGGGCACGAACCCGGCATCGTCGAACTCACCGGGCGCACGTTGCGTCCCCTGGTCGACGCCTGACCGTTCCGGCAGCCAGGAATACGCGCACTACCTCTGCGGTTGGACCCAGAGGTAGTGCGCGAGGCTAGCCTCTCGCGCCTGTTCTTGGTGACGAAAGGTGACGAATCCCGTGAGCGCTGTTCTGTCGATTCTCGATCTGGCCTACATCCGCGAGGGCGACACGGCGCGGGACAGTTTCGATGCGAGCGTGAAGCTCGCACAACTCGCGGAGACCCGCGGGTACCGCCGCATCTGGTACGCGGAGCACCACAACATGCCGTCGATCGGCTCATCCGCGACGAGCGTCCTCATCGCGCACGTCGCCGCGCACACCGAGAGCATCCGGCTCGGCGCCGGCGGCATCATGCTGCCGAACCACGCGCCGCTGACGATTGCGGAGCAGTTCGGCACCCTCGAGACACTGCACCCCGGTCGCATCGACCTCGGACTCGGACGCGCCCCGGGCAGTGATCAGAAGACGATGTATGCGCTGCGCCGCGACCCGGCGTCCGCGGACCGCTTCCCGCAGGACGTGCTGGAACTCCAGGCATACCTCCGCGGTGTGTCACGGGTTCCCGGCGTCGACGCGATCCCCGGCAAGGGCACCAACGTTCCCCTCTACATTCTCGGGTCCTCGACGTTCGGCGCACAGCTCGCCGCGAAGCTCGGACTCCCCTACGCCAACGCGTCCCACTTCTCCCCCGACTCGCTCGTCGACGCCGTCACGCTGTACCGGGAGCGGTTCGAGCCGTCCGAGGATCTGTCCGAGCCGTACGTGATCGCCGGCGTCAACGCCATCGCCGCGGACACCACCGAGGACGCGCACCGGCAGTTCGAAGCGTCCCTGCGGCGGCGGGTGGTGCAGATGGTCGGTCGGGGGCAGAAATTCACCCCCGAGGAGGTCGACCTCATCATGACGTCCCCGGCGGGTCAGCAGGTCGCGCAGATGGTGCGCTACTCCGCCGTCGGAACGCCGACCGAGGTCAAGACGTACCTCGACGAGTTCGCCGAGCACGCGCAGGCCGACGAGCTGATCGTCGCCTCCCATGCCGAGAACACCGAGTCCTGGCTGAAGACGTACGACCTGCTCGCCGACGTGTGGCGCTCCGCGCCCGTGCGCCTTTCTGGTAGCTAGCACAACCAGAAAGGCGCACGGGCGGCGAAGCCGCCTACTGCTCGTGGACGATCACGCCACGCAGGTTCTTTCCGTCCCGCAGATCCTGGTAGCCCTCGTTCACCTGCTCGAGCGTGTACTTGGTGGTGATCAGCTCGTCGAGCTTGAGCTGACCCGCGTCGTACAGGCGCAGCAGGCGGACGATGTCGTACTGCGGGTTGGCCGAGCCGAACAGCGAACCCTTGATCGTCTTCTGGTTCAGGGTCAGGTCGGTTCCCGAGATGTGCACCGTGAGCTTCGCGGGGTCGGCGAGGCCGGTGATGACGACGGTGCCGCCCTTGCCGATGACGGCGGTCGCGTTCTGCACCACCTCTTCGTCGACGGTGCCCACCAGGATGAGGGCCTGATCGGCGCCCTGTCCCCAGGTCAGTTCGTTGACCTTCTCCGCCGCGGTCGCGGCGTCCGCGAACGCGTGGGTGGCGCCGAACTTCAGGGCGGCCTCCCGCTTCATGGCCACCGGATCCACCACCACGACGTACTTGGCGCCGGCGCTGACCGCGCCCTGCACGGCGTTGATGCCAAGTCCGCCGATGCCGTAGATGACGACGGTGTCACCGGCGCGAACTCCGCCGGCGTACACCGCGGTGCCCCAACCGGACGGCACACCGCAGCCGACGAGGACGGCGGTCTCCAGCGGAAGCCAGTCGTCCACCTTCACCACCGAGTGCTGCGAGATGGTGGCGCGCTCCGCGAACGTGCCGAGCATGCACATGGCACCGAAATCCTGCTTGCCCGAGTGGAACCGGAACGAACCGTCGGGCATCGAACCCTCGAGGATGGTGGCGCCCATGTCACACAGGTTCTGGCGGCCGGTGGCACAGTACCGACACGTGCCGCAGTTCGGGATGAAGCTGCAGACCACGTGGTCGCCGGGCTTCACCTTGGTGACGCCGGGGCCGACTTCCTCGATGATGCCGGAACCCTCGTGCCCGCCGACGATGGGGAAACGCGGTGGCAGATCGCCGTCGGTGAGGTGCAGGTCCGAGTGGCACAGGCCTGCCGCCACATACTTGATGAGCACTTCGCCGGGGCCCGGACCGTCGAGCTCGAGTTCCACGATTTCGAACGGCTTGTGCGTTTCGAACAGAACCGCTGCTTTGGTCTTCATGTCTTCTCCTCGTTGAGTGACGGTCAGAGTGCGATGTTGACGGCTTTGGTCTGGGTGTAGAGATCGATGGCGGTCGCCCCGAGCTCACGTCCCCAACCGGACTGCTTGTATCCGCCGAACGGCATGGCGGTGTCGAACCCGTTGTACTGGTTGATCCACACCGAACCGGCCTTGAGCTGACGGGCCGTGAGGTGCGCCTTGGACAGGTCCTTGGTCCAGATTCCGGCGGCGAGGCCGTAGATGCTGCTGTTCGCCGCCTTCGCGACTCCCTCCTCTGCGTTGAACGGGAGCGCTGCGACGACGGGGCCGAAGATCTCCTCCTCCACGATGCTGAACTCGGGTTTCACGTCCACGAACACCGTCGGCTCGACGTAGAAGCCGGTGTCGCCCCAGCGCTTTCCGCCGGTGAGGGCGCGGGCGCCGTCGGCGAGTCCGGCGGCCAGGTAGCCGGTGACCTTGTCGAACTGCTCCTGCGACACCAGCGGTCCGAGCTGGGTGGTTGGGTCGAGTCCGGGGCCGATCTTGACCTGGCTCGCGGCCTCGGCGACCGCTGCGGTGAAGTCGTCGAAGATGCTGTCCTCGACGAACATCCGGGTGCCTGCGACGCAGCACTGGCCGTGGTTGAACAGCCAGGCGTTGAGCGATCCGGTGACGGCGGCGTCGAAGTCGGCGTCCGCGAACACGACGTTGGCGCTCTTGCCGCCGAGTTCGAGCGACACCTTCTTGAGGTTGCCCCTAGCGGCGTCGACGATCTTCTTCCCGACCTCGGTGGAGCCGGTGAACGCGATCTTGTCGACGTCGTCGTGGGCCGACAGTGCCGCGCCGGCATCGCCGTAGCCGGTGACGATGTTGACGACGCCGGGCGGGAAGCCGGCCTCCTCGAACACCTCACCGAGCAGGATCGCGGTGAGCGGGGTCTGCTCCGCGGGCTTGAGGATCACCGTGTTGCCTGCGGCGAGCGCGGGGGCCAGCTTGAATGCGGCCATCAGCAACGGGAAGTTCCAGGGAACGATCAGACCGCAGACGCCGACGGGTTCACGCAGCGTGTACGCATGGAACTGGCCACCGGGGACGAACGGCATGCTCACGTTGACCGTGCTGCCCTCGATCTTGGTGGCCCAGCCCGCGAAGTAGCGGAAGATGTCGGCCGACCAGGCGACGTCGACTGCCGCGGCGATGCCCGCCGACTTGCCGTTGTCCAGCGCCTCCAGCTGGCCGAATTCCTCGGCGCGCTCGGAGAGGATGTCGCCGACCCGCCAGATCAGCCGTTCCCGCTCGTTGGGCTTCATGGTGGCCCACGAGCCTTCCTCGAACGCCGTGCGAGCGGCCCGGACCGCGCGGTCTACGTCTTCGGCGCCGCCGCGCGCGACGGTGGTCAGCACCTGCCCGGTGGCCGGGTCGATCGTCTCGAACGTCTCACCGCTCGCCGATTCCACCCACTGCCCTCCGACGAGGAATCGCTTGGTGCCGGACAGAAAGTTCCGTACCGACGGCAAGAGTTCCGCTTGGCTGGGTTCGATCGTCGCTRTCATCAAAACCTCCGAAGTTGTGAATGTGACGTGGCTCATAGTGCACTGGTTGCCATATCACTAACTGTCCTGACTTCGGACACCTCCGGACGGTCGCGGATCGGTGGATGAAACTGCAGCTAGACGGTGATATCGAGGGCTCGGATCCGGACGTAGAGCGTGCTGCGGCTGATGCCCAGCGCGGCCGCGGCATGCACCTTGTTGCCGCCGCATTCCTGCAGTGCGTCGACGATGGCCTGCCGTTCGGCGCGCTCGCGGCCGGCCAGCCGGGACACCCGCGTCGGCGTCCGATACTGGTCAGGCAGATCCGCGACGGCGATGTTCGCGCTGCTGCGTCTGCCCGCGGCGGCCTGCAGCACGACGGACAGTTCCGCGATGTTGCCCGGCCAGTCGCGGGCGATCAGAGCGTCGAGCGCGCTCGCGGTGAGCCGGAGACCGGGATCGACGGAATCGAGGATCCCCTGCGCGATGTCGGCGAATTCGCGGCTGCGTTGTCGCAACGGCGGAAGCACCACTTGTCCGGGGCAGCGGCCGACGAGACCCGCCACGCCCGGCGGCAGGTCACCCAGAGGGGAACTCGTCATCACGATGCGTGGCCCCGCGTCGGCCGCCAGCATCTTCACGACCAGCGGCAGCATCGACTCGGGCAGCAGTTGCACTTCCTCGATCACCAGGGCCGCGGAGGGTCCGGCCGCCAGCGTGAGAAGTCGGTCGATCCACGCGTCGGCGCCGTCGAGGGCGATGGCGGCGGCGTCCATACATACGAGCGACCGGTCGCCGGCCAGATCACGAACCGCCGTCGTCCTGCCGGTTCCCGGTTCTCCGCTGATCACCACCGGATCCCGGGTCTCGCGCAGTCGCGACAACTCCGACCTGCTGCGTTCGACGACGGAACTCGACGGGGACTTGCCGCGCCGGATGGGGGTGCTGGTCCGGCGGTCCGGTCGGACGACGAACACGGCCCCGCCGTCCGTGCCCGCCACGCGGTCGGCGCGGACCAACGCCGGTTCGCCCGAGGACAGTTGGATGCGCACCGTCTTCGACTGCTCCGGACGCAGGTCCGCGGCAAGTCCTCGCAGCGTCGCGTGATCGGACACCTGGAGCAGGTCGAGCGCCACCCGATTGCTGAGCAGGATGTCCTCGCCGATCGCGGTGACCGCCATCTGATTCTGCGGCGACACCCGCTGGAACGCGTCCACGAGCCGCTGCTGAGACACCCGGGACCCTTCGAGCAGCCGTCGTTCGATGTCCCCGGCCGCGCGGGCCAGGAACGGGGCGAACAGCGGGTTGGCGCGCGACGCGACGCCCGTCATGTCGAGGATGCCCTCGACGCGGCGCGTCACCGGATGGACGATCGGGTGTCCGTAACAGCTGAGGTCCTTGAACCGCTCGAGGTAGTGCTCCTCGCCGTGGATCACGACTCCACGCCGGACCTCCATCGGCGTCCCCAGCGCGGTGGTCCCGACGCAGTCCTCGCCGAACCGCGAACCCAGCACCGCCCCGGCACCGTCGATCAGGCGCTCGAGTCGGGGGCCGTCGAAGAGCCGGGCGACGATGCGGCAGTCGCGGTCGGCGAGCAGGACACAGAATCCGGTGCCCTGGATCTGCTGTTCCATCTCGTCGAGGACGGGCCGGGCCGCCTGCAGCAGCCGGCTGGACTTGTCCAGGTCGGAGCAGGGGTCACCGGTCGGCGTCGAACTCGGTTCCAGGCCGCTGAGCGCCGAACGCTTCCAGGACAACGCGATCTCCGGCCGCATCGCCGCGTGCCCGGTCATGCCGCCAAACTCCAACCTCGACTCCTTGCCGCGCGCGGGTCGGGTCGTGCACCGGTGCACGACTCACACCCGAACGTACCCACCCAGTGTGACCCACGCCATAGTGCCTGTGGGCGCGGCGAGCAACTGTCCGGAATCTGGACAGTGCCGCGTTCACTCGTCGAACAGCCCCCGCACGAACGGGATGGTGTCGGCCTGCGAATCGACGAGAGTGCCGCTGTGGTCGGTCGGATACGTCTTGAACGTGACCGGCTCACCGTTGGCGGTCAGTGCCGCGACCAGCGAGAACGCCGAGGGCGCGGGCACGTCGATGTCGGTGAGCCCCTGCCCGATGAACAGGGGACGGTCGTACCCACTCGTCGGGACGCCCATGTAGTCCACGAGCAGCCCATGGAAGTTCGGGATCTGGTTCAGCGGCTTGCTGAACAGGTCGCCGACCACCACACCCTCCGCGGCGTCGTGGAGGTCGTTGACGCACAGCTGCTCCGCGGCGTCCACGTACCGGGCGCCGAGCGGGGTGAGATACGAGTCGAGGTCGATCTCGGGGTGCGCCGACCGCAGTCCCGCGAGGATGTAGAACAGGTACGACGTGAGGCCGGCGGGGATCGCCGTGGGCGGCACCCCCGGGCCCAGCGGCAGCAGTGTCAACTCGATGTTCGCGGGCACACCCGTTCCCACGGCCCCGCGGTAGTCGAGCGTCTCGCCGCCGTACTCGGTGGCGTAGCGGGCGGTGGTGATCGCGGCACCGCCACCCTGCGACTGGCCGACCACCACCCACTTGTTCGACAGGGACTCGTCGACGGCGCGGGCGGCCTTCACAGAGTCGACGACGCTGTGCGCCTCGACCTTTCCGTCGAGGTACGGCATCACACCGGGTGTGCCGAGGCCGACGTAATCGGTGGAGACGACGGCATATCCCTGCTCGAGCCAGCGTCCGAGGTACGGGTAGTCACGCTCGGGAAGCGCGGGACCGACGAGCGAGGGAGCACAGTCGTCCGCGAGCCCGGACGTGCCGTGTGCCCACGCGACCACCGGCCATCCCCCGTCGGGCGCGTCCCCCGGTGGCACGTACACGGCGCCGCTGCTGAGTGCGGGGCTCCCGTCGGACCCGATCGACCAGTAGGTGATTCGCTGCGCGTCGGCAGTGCCGGGGATCCAGAGGTCGGCCGGTAGCGGCTCGACCTCCACGACGCTCCCCGGCCCGCGTTCGGCCTCGTCGGCGAACGCGGCCGGGGAGGCGAGGCAGGTGCCGCCCACCGTCAGAGATGCGATCGCGACACTTGCCGCGGCTCGCGCCATACGTACCGAGTGTGTCTTCACCGCTTCAAGATAGAGCCTCCCCGCACGTGAGTGGCAAAGCGTGCGGGAGCACACTGTCTGAGTTCAGGACATGCAGGACAGTTGATGTCTCAGGACATCGAGGACACTGACGACCCGTGCCCGTGACAATCGGGCATGGGTGGAAAAGGGTTTTCGATGAATCCGGACATCGTGGCCGCGGTCTCGGCGGTCGCAGGCGGGGCACGGGTGAACGTGTCCCGCCTGTGCCGAGAGCAGGGCATCTCCCGCAATACCTTCTACGTCCTGGTGGGCAGGTTCCGCACCGAGGGCGCCGCAGCGTT
>NZ_JBFUGT010000033.1:0-52055 GCF_056402775.1 Rhodococcus sp. P3_B8 | reverse complement strand
GAATCGAGAAGATGATCAGCTGAATGCGAACGAATCTCGTCATTCTCATGGCGTAGGCGCCCCTCCCAATTGCGGCGGAAGGCCCGGGATCTGCGGCAGTCCGGGTATCTGTGGAAGACCCGGAATCATCGGCGGTGCGGGTGCCGGCTTCGGAGCCGGCTGCAGGGGTGCCTGCAGGGGATTGCCCGACTGCCCCGCCACCCCGGCGAGCGATCCCACGGCGCCCTCGACGCCGCCGAGCGATCCGCCGAGGCCGGTTCCGGTCAGGAAGTTGCTGTCGACGCGTTCGTTGGTCATGTCGATCGTCATCATGAGGTTCGCGTAATCACCCTGAATCGCCTTGTCCATCGTCTTCATCGGGAACGGGTACGTGAGCATCAGGGTCAGCACCTCGGTCAGCGCGCTACCCGAGTTGGCGAGTTCACGCAGCACCGGTGTCAGGTTTGCCAGGTTCGCTTTCAGTTCCTCGCCGCTGTTCTCCACGAGACGGGAAGCGGTGTCGCTGAGCTTGCCCACCTCGACCAGCGCGGTGGTGAGGTTCTGCCGTTGGGTGACGAGCACTTCCAGCGCGGGCGGGATGCCGTCCAGCGCCGCGTCCAGGGTGGCCTTCTGCTCGTTGACGGTGCCCGCCAACCGGTCGAGTCCCTCCATCGCGCCGATGATGTCGCCGCGCTGCTGATCCAGGCTCGTGACGAGCTGGTCGAGCTGCGGGAGAAGATCCCGGATCGAGTCCTCCCGGCCACCCAGTGCGGCGTTGAGTTCCTGGGTGATGTCGTGGATCTGGGCGATGCCGCCACCGTTGAGCACCACCGACAGTGACGACAACGTCTGCTCGGTGGTCGGGTAGGCGCCCGCCCGCTCGATGGGGATCACGTCGCCGTTCTCGAGCCGGCCTTCGGGCTCGGCGTCGGTCGGCGGAGCCAGTTCGAGGTGCTGTGAGCCGAGGAGGCTGGTCTGGCCGATCTTGGCCGTCGCATTGGCAGGCAGTTGGACGTCGCCGTTGATCGAGACGGTGACCAGTGCATGCCAGTCCTGCACGTCGATGCCCGTCACCGAACCCACCGTCACGTCGTTCACGCGGACCGGCGAGTTCTGCGACAGCGTCGTGACATTGGGCATCTGGATCTCGACCGTGTACGCGTCGTCGCCCTGTCCCTCGGTGCCCGGCAGGGGAAGCGAGTTCAGCCCTTCCCACTCGCACCCGGTCAGGGTGAGGGACAACGTGATCGCCACAGCCGCGATGGCGCCGCGACGCACCCGTGTGCGCTTCGTCATCGCCCACCTCCCGGCTGCAGCAGATCGTTGAGGTCCTTGGGCACGGCGACGGTCGGCATCCCGGCGAGGGCCCCGGTCATCGGCGGCGCGGACCGCGGGGGTACGGAGGCCCCGAGGCTCGGCGGCGTGAATTCGATCTGGTCGGGGAATGCGTTCACCCCCGTCGTCGGGTTGGTGAGGATGGGCAGGTAGTTCGCCGTCAGCGAGTTCAGGACCGGCGACAGGTACTGCGTGCACAGGTCCGCGCTTCGGTTCGCCTCATTGGCCTGCAGGCTCTGGATGGCACCGCACATGAAGTTCACCGGGTTCCCGAAGTTCGCCATCGCGACCGCACCGACCAGTGATCCCTGCGCCGGCTTGTAGATGTTGCTGAAGTTGGCCAGCGCCGTGGGCGCGACGTGGAGCACCTGCTCGATCTGCGGCCTCTTGTCGGCGAGCACCTGGGTGGCGTCGGCCAGGCGGCCGACCTGCTCGCTGAGGCTTGCCCGGTTCTCCACGACGAACCGGTTGACGTCGCCGAGCGCGAGGTCGAGATCGTTCAGCGCGGTTCCGAGTTCGTCGGAGTTGGTGGCGAGCATGTTCGACACCGACGCAAGCCTGCCCTCGAACTGGACGATCTGCTCGTTGCTCGACGACAGTGCGGCCACGAACGTCTGCAGGTTGCGGATGGTGGAGAACAGGTCGGTCCGGCCGTCGGACAGGGTCCGCATGGTCTCCGACAGTTCCCGCAGCGTGTTCCGCAACGACTCTCCGTTGCCGTCGAGATTGTCGGCGGCGGTGTCGATGAACGTGCCGAGCGAGCCCTGCGGGTCGGCGCCCTGCGGTCCGAGCGCCTCCGACAGCTTGTTCAGCTCGGTCTTGATCTCGTCCCACTCCACCGGGACGGCGGTGCGCTCCACGGGGATGCTCGCGCCGTCGCCCATCGTCGGCCCACCCGCGTAGACGGGTGTCAGCTGCACGAACCGTCCCGACACCAGGCTGGGTGCGACGATGACGGCCTTCGCGTCCGCCGGGATGTCGACGCTCTTCTGCACGTTCATCGTGACCCGTGCGAAATCGGCACCGGGCTCGATCGAGTCGATCGTCCCCACCTTCACACCGAGGACGCGGACGTCGTCGCCCGAATACAGCCCGGTGGTCGTCGGGAAGTACGCGGTGATCGTGTTCTGGAAGAGCTTGGGCACGAACATCACTGCGGCGCCCACGATCAGCACCACGACGACCGCGGCGACGCCGCCGCGGATCAGCCACTTCTTCCGCGTGTTGGTGATTTCCGGGTTCGTCGTCATCGCGGCGGTTCCCTCAGCTCGATGGACGGACCTGTCTGCAGGTAGGCCTGGAGGTCGTTGGGGAGGTGCTCCGGCCACGTCACCGCGTCGCTGAGCCCCTGGAACAGGTTGCCGATGCCGATGTTGTAGACGTACGCCATGAAGAACGGACCGCTACCGACCGATTCCCCGAGCTGAGTGGCGTACGGCGCGAGGCCGTCGAGAGCCTGCGAGATGTTGTCCTTGTTCCGCTGCAGGACGTCGACCACCGAGTTCAGCTTGTCGAGCGTCGGTTTCATCTGCTCCTCGTTGTCCTGGACCAATYCCGTGAGCTGCCGGGACACCGCGGAAATGTTCACGATCAGCTGGCTGATCGCCGTGCGGCGACGGTCGAGCTCGCCGAACAGCTGGTTCCCGTCGACGATCAGCGAGTTGATCTGCCCGCTGCGCTCGGCGAGGATTCCGGTCACGTTCTCGGCACGCGAGAGCAGCTGTCGCAGCGTCTCGTCCCGCGAATTGATGCTCTCCGACAACCGGGTCAGGCCGTCCAGTGCGGTGCGCAGCTCGGGCGGTGTGTTCTCGAGAGCGCCGGACATCGCGTTCAACGCGTTGTTGACCTCGTCGGTGTCGAGCTCGGACACGGTGTTCGACAGGTCGCCGAGCGCGTCGTTGAGGGAGTACGGAGAGTTGGTGCGTTCCAACGGAATCGTCGACCCCACCGGCATCGTCTCGTACCCGAGCGGGGTGACGGCCAGCGACTTGCGCCCGAGAACGGTGTTGGTCTTGATGTTCGCCTCGGTGGCGTCGCCCAGGACGATGCCGTCCTCGATCGTGAACCTGACGAGCACGTGCTGCTCATCGAGTTCGACGTCGGCGACCTTCCCGACGTCGACGCCGGCGAGCGTCACCGCGTCGCCGGTCATCAGCCCACCCGCGTCCTCGAAGTAGGCGGAGTACTGCGTTCCGCCCGAAAGGAATTGCAGCTGATCGTATTGCAGGGTCGCGATCACGATCATGCTCGCGATGGCGACACCGATGATTCCCACCTGTACGGGATTACGTTCGCGTTTCATGGCTACGGTGCACACCTCCCTGCCGTCTGACCGCCCGGCATGTTGAGGAGCAGATCCGATCCGTCCGGGCCGGAGAACTTGAACTTGACCGTGCAGACGTACATCTGGAAGAAGCTGCCGTACGTGCCGATGCGGATGAGCCGCCGGTAGGCGTCGGGCAGATTCTGGAGCACCCAGTCGAGGTCGTCCTCCCCCGCCTGGAGCTGAGTTGCGGTGCGATTGGCCTCGGCGATCGTGCTCTGCAACGGTGGCCGCACACCTTCGAGCAGATTCGCGAGATCCCCCGTCGCCCCGGCGATGCGGGGAATGGCGTCACCGATCTGATCGCGGTCCTGGGACAGCCCGCTGACCAGCTGCTGCAACTGGTCGAGCGTCGACCGGAACTGATCGCCGCGGTTGTTGATGGTGCCGAGCACCTGGTTGAGGTTCGTGATCACCTCACCGATCAACTGGTCCCGGTCGGCGAGGGTGTTCGTGAACGAACTCGTGCTGCCGAGGAGCGAGACGAGCGTTCCGCCCTGCCCCTGGAACACCTGGACCAGCGCCTGGGACAGATCGTTGACCTGCTGAGGGTCCAGTGCCCGCAGCAACGGTTTGAACCCACCCAGCAGAAGGTCGAGATCGAGTGCGGGAGAGGTGTTCTCAACGGGGATGGATCCACCGTCCGGCAGGGGTTCCACCGATCCGGCGCCTTCGAGAAGTTCCATGTACCGGTCGCCGACGAGATTCTCGTACCGCACCGTGGCCTTGGTCCCGTCGAACAGCGAGTACTTGGTGTCGACGGTGAAATCGACGTCGGCGAGATTGTCGTCGTCGATGCTCACCTTCTCGACGGCTCCGACCGGAACGCCGGCGATGCGCACCTTGTCGCCGGGCTTGAGGCCGGACACGTCCGTGAACGTGGCGTGGTAGCCGTCGGAGCTGCTGAACCGATACTGGCTGAACACCAGGGCGAGTCCGGCGAAGATCACCGACATCACCGTCGCGAAGATCAACAGCTTGACCGTGGTCGCTCGCACTGTCACTGCCCACCCTGCCCGGGGTACACACCCGCGAACAGCAGCTGGAACACCTTGGGCAGGTGCACCTGGACTTCCGTCGACGGCACGAACGGCACCGTTCCGGTGTCGGCCACGACGAAGTTCGCATGCTTGCTGAGATCAGGATTGGGAAGGCCGTGGCAGTTCGGCCCACCTGTCGCATTCACTTTCGGCAGGTCCTTCGGATAGGTGTACGGCTCCTGCCCGTACATGAAGCTGGCGCTCAGCGCGATGCCCGGCTGATTGCCACCGATGAGCTGTTCGGCGAGGGGGATCACATTGTTCAGGCCGACGATGAAGCAGGAGATCTCGGGCGAGTACTCGGCCAGCAGATCCGTCGTCGGGAGCAACAGGTCGAGGGAGGAGTTCAGGTTCTGCTCGTTCTCGGTCAGTACGGTGTTGGCCGTGTCGGCCAGCCCGGTGACGTTGAGCAGCACGGCATCCAGGTTGTCCTGTTCGTCGACGACCGTGCCGCTGGTGGCCGTCGCGTTGTCGAGCACTCGCAGCAGATCCGGTGCGGTGTCGGCGTACACGTCGGTGACCTGCGCGGCCTTCGTGAAATCTTCCTGCAGCTGAGGCAGACTCGGATTCATCTTCGCCAGGTAGCTGTCGCTCTGCTCGAGCAGGGCGCCGAGTTCCTCGCCGCGTCCGCGCAGCGCCGACGAGATGGCCCCGAGGGTGGCGTTGAGCTTCTCCGGCTGTACCTGGGCCAGCACGTCGGACAGGTGTTGGAAGACCGTGTTGAACTCGACGGTGACGTTGTCGGACGCGATGACGTCCCCTGCCTGCAGAGGGGTGGACGACGGGTTGTCCGGCATCACGAAGTTGACGTACTTGGCGCCGAACACGGTGGTGGACTTGATCTCCACGGTGGCGTTGGAGGGAATCAGCGACATCATGTCGGGATACATCGCCAGTTTCAGCTCGGCGCCGTCCGTCACGTGTTCGATGGAGCCGACGCGGCCGACCTCGACACCGAGGAGCTTGACCTTGGCGTCGGGTTCCATCACCAGCCCGGAGCGATCCGACGTGACGGTGACGGGCGTGGTCTCGCTGAAGGTTCCGTTGAACATGGCCAGTGACACACCGATGATCGCGAGAAGACTCACCACGAGGACGAGTGCCGCGAGCTTCTTCTTCCCACCCGAATCAGTCATCTACCGGCACTCCTATCCCGAAAGGTTGAAGTTGCCGGACCCGCCGTAGATGGCGAGCGAGATGAGCAGGGTGACGGTGACGACGGCGATCAGCGAGGAGCGCACCGCGTTGCCGACGGCCACACCGACGCCGACCGGACCGCCCGAGGCGTTGAAACCGTAGTAGGTGTGGATGAGCATGATCGCGATCGCCATGACGATGGCCTGCGCGAACGACCACAGGATGTCCGTGGGTATCAGGAACGTCGAGAAGTAGTGGTCGTACACGCCGGACGACTGGTCGTACAGCACCACCGTCGCGAACCGGCTGGCCATGAACGACGCGATCACCGCCAGGGCGTACAGCGGGATGATGGCGATCATCCCCGCCATCACACGTGTGCTGACCAGGTACGGGATCGACGGGATCGCCATCGTCTCCAGCGCGTCGATCTCCTCCGAGACGCGCATGGCGCCGAGCTGGGCGGTGGAGCCGGCGCCGATGGTGGCCGCCAGCCCGATGCCCGCGATGACCGGCGCCGCGATACGCACGTTGATGAAGGCCGCGAAGAAGCCGGTGAGGGCCTCGACGCCGATGTTGCCGAGCGAGCTGTACCCCTGTACCGCGATGGTGCCGCCGGTGAACAGGGTCAGGAAGCCGACGATGACGACCGTTCCGCCGATTACCGCGAGCGCACCCGTGCCCATGCTGATCTCGGCGATGAGCCGCAGCGTCTCCTTCGGGTAGTGCATCAGGGCGCGGGGAGCCCATCCGATGGCACGCGCGAAGAACAGCGCCTGCTCACCGAGCCGGTCGATCGAGCGGGACGCCGACGCGAACCGTTTGCGAGTTCGGGGAAAGCGCCCGGCCGCCGCTAGTGCCATCTACTCCACCACCATGTCGATCACCCTGCCGTCAGCTTGATGCCGACGGCGGTGACGAGAACGTTGACCACGAACAGGGCCATGAACGAGAACACGACGGTCTGGTTGACGGCGTCACCGACGCTCTTCGCGCCACCCCGGACGTTCAGGCCGAGGTAGGCGGCGACGAGACCGGCGATCATGCCGAACAGACCGGCTTTGACTTCCGAGATCACGAGCTCCCCGAATCCGGTGAGCAGGGTGATGCCGTTGACGAACGCACCCGGGTTGACGTCCTGGATGTAGACCGAGAAGACGAAGCCGCCGAGGATGCCGATGGTGCAGACCAGCCCGTTGAGCAGGAGCGCCACGGCGGTCGACGCCAGCACTCGTGGCACGACCAGGCGGTGGATCGGATTGATGCCCAGCACCCGCATCGCGTCGATCTCTTCGCGGATGGTGCGGGCGGAGAGGTCTGCGCAGATGGCGGTGGCGCCTGCACCCGCCACGATGAGCACGGTGACGATGGGGCCGACCTGGGTGACGGTGCCGAGAGCGGCGCCAGCGCCACTGAGGTCGGCGGCGCCGATCTCGCGGAGGAGKATGTTGATCGTGAAGCTCACCAGGACGGTGAACGGGATGGCCACCAGCACGGTGGGCACCATCGAGACCCGGGCGACGAACCACGCCTGGTCCACGAACTCGCGACGCTGGAAGGGCCTCGAAAAGACTGCCCTCAACGTTTCGCCCGACATCGTGAAGAACCCGCCGACCGCACGCAACGGCACCTCGAGGAGGTCTACCATCCGTCCTCCTCGTCCATGATCTCGCCCAGCACCGACTGTCAGTTCGAGCCCAGCCCCCCCAGCGGTCTGTGACTCAGGTCATATTAACTAGAACGTGTTCACCTGTCAAAGGTGGTCGCTCATCAGCATGAATCGTCCCACATTCAGCACGTCCCGAGGGCCGAATTCGACCGAAACGCCGGGCGTGTCTCCGCCCGATCGGATCCGACGATTCGCGCCGAGCGAGAAGGCCGAGGCGTGGACTTAAGAGGTTATAGCACAAGAACTTTGAGCGAATTTCGTCACGTACCGACGACCGTCGAAATCGTCGCCGACCTCGGTTCCGGGCGACCGCGTGAGGAGGCCGGCCCCGGACCAGCTGGGCACGCTCGATCGAACTGCTCGACGACAGCAGAACTAGAACACGATCTAGTCATATCCGGCACACCACTCGAACACCCTCCACGGTCACCCGGCCCCCCGTTCCGCCGCTCTTCAGTTGCCTTCAGTATCGCCCATCGCGGGGGCATTACCTGCGGAAACGATACGGAAACAACCTTCGTGTCGGTTCTTCGGCCCCAGGACGCAGATCAGCCCAGTTCGCGTAGCGCCGCGGAGGCCGAGAACATCGCGGCAGGATCCCGATCCCCGAAGTAGTTCCCGAGCTCCGCCGCGAGCGCGCCGGGTGTCCACCGACCGTCCGCGGCGTCGAAACGCCGCTCCACGACCGGTGCCGCCATCAACGCCACCATCGGGCCGTAGACGACGAAGACCTGGCCGTTCACGGAGTCGGCGGCGGGCGATGCGAGATACGCGACGAGCGCGGCCACATGCTCGGGCGACAACGGGTCGACCCCCTCGGCCGGCGCCTCTCCGAAGACGTTCTCCGTCATCGACGTGCGGGCGCGGGGGCAGATCGCGTTGGCTCGGACGCCGTACCGGGACAGCCCACGGGCCACCGACAGCGTGAGCGCCGTGATGCCTGCTTTGGCGGCGCCGTAGTTCGCCTGCCCCTCGGGGCCGAGCAGTCCCGCCTCGGACGAGGTGTTGACGATGCGCCCGTATACAGRCGCACCGGCCTCCTTGGACTTGCCCCGCCAGTACGACGCGGCTGCGCGGCACAGCAGGAAGTGGCCGCGCAGATGAACCTTCAGCACCAGGTCCCAGTCCTCGTCGGACATGTTGAACAGCATGCGATCCCGCGTGATGCCCGCATTGTTCACCAGGATGTCGAGGCTGCCGAGCCGGCTCTGCGCCGCCTCCATGATCGCGTCGGCGGTGGACCGTTCCCCGATGTCGCCGGCCACGAACTCGACCTTCGCGCCCAGGCCCCGGATCTCCTCGAGCGTGGCCTCCACGGCGTCGTTCGCAACCAGGTCGTTGACGACGACGGACGCACCCGCGCGGGCCAGTGCGATCGCCTCGTACTTCCCGAGGCCGGATCCGGCGCCGGTCACGACGGCGACCTTGCCGTCCACGTTCACATCGCGGTCAGCCACAGCATTCATGAACACGCTCTCCTGGTTCTGTGCACTCGCCGCAGGTCGCGAACCACGACACGGCGGTAGGTCGACGTCACTGTAGAACGTGTTCTCATTCCGGGCAACAATCCTCAGGGGTGCTCAGTGAGCGCGGCCCTCGGACACTGGGCGATCGCCGTACGCACGTCTTCCTCCCGGTCAGCGGGAGGAACGGCACTCGAAATGTGCAGCTGATCGTCGTCGTCGAGCTCGAAGATGTCGGGTGCGATCCCCACGCACACACCATTGGCCTCGCAACGGTCGAAATCGACTCTGACCTCCATGGCAACCCTCACTTCTCCTCGTCTCGTCACTCGCGGATCCGGGTGCCGCCGGGCTGCGGCGCACTCCGTTCCTGCGATAACACTAGAACCTGTTCCAGTCGTGTGCAATGATTCGTTCCACGACTGCGAGCACGCCTACCGGGCACGCTCCGGGGCCGGCCGGGGCCGACTCCGCGAATGCACCGCAGAGACTGGAACCTGTGCCAGATTTCAGCTGCTTCCGCTCTCGGACTGGAGAGGTATTTCGATGCACATCACCTACACACCGCAGCAGCAGCAGCTGCGGGAAGAGCTGCGCGCGTACTTCGCGAAGCTGATGACGCCGGAGCGTCGAGAGGCACTGGCCGCCACCACCGGCGAATACGGCGAGGGCAACGTCTACCGCGACGTCGTCGCTCAGATGGGCAAGGACGGCTGGCTGACGCTCGGGTGGCCCAAGGAGTACGGCGGCCAGGAACGGTCGGCCATGGAGCAGCTGATCTTCACGGACGAGGCCGCCATCGCCGGCGCCCCGGTCCCCTTCCTCACCATCAACTCGGTGGCGCCGACGATCATGCACTTCGGCACCCCCGAGCAGAAGGCGTTCTTCCTGCCCAAGATCTCGGCCGGCGAACTGCACTTCTCCATCGGCTACTCCGAGCCCGAAGCGGGCACCGACCTCGCCAGCCTCCGGACCACCGCCGTCAAGGACGGCGACGACTACGTCATCAACGGCCAGAAGATGTGGACGAGCCTGATCGCCTACGCCGATTACGTGTGGCTGGCGTGCCGCACCGATCCCGAAGCCAAGAAGCACAAGGGCATCAGCATGCTGATCGTCCCGACCACCGCCGAAGGCTTCTCGTACACCCCGGTCCACACGATGGCGGGTCCGGACACGAGCGCCACCTACTACCAGGACGTTCGGGTTCCGTCGTCCGCGCTGGTCGGCCCCGAACACGGCGGCTGGGCACTGATCACCAATCAGCTCAACCACGAGCGCGTCGCCCTGACCTCCGCCGGGCCGGTCCTCACCGCCCAGCGTGAAGTGCGCGAATGGGCGCAGAACACCAAGTTGCCGGACGGGCGCCGCGTCATCGACCAGGAATGGGTGCAGATCAATCTGGCCCGGGTCCACGCCAAGGCCGAGTACCTCAAGTTGATGAACTGGGAGATCGCCTCGTCCACCGACCACGCGCCGGGCCCGGAGGCGGCGTCGGCCAACAAGGTCTACGGCACGGAGTTCGCCACGGAGGCGTACCGGCTGCTGATGGAGATCCTCGGGCCTTCGGCCACGCTGCGGCAGAACTCCCCCGGTGTCCTGCTCCGCGGGCGACTCGAACGGATGCACCGGTCGTCACTGATCCTCACCTTCGGCGGCGGAACCAACGAGGTGCAGCGCGACATCATCGCCATGACCGCCCTCGGCCTGCCCCCCGCGAAGCGTTAGGACTACGACAATGGACTTCACCCCCACCGAGGCCCAGCAGGACCTGGCCGGCCTCACCCGAGGAATCGTCTCGGACCTCGTCACCAACGACCGGCTGCGCGAACTCGACAACGCGGAGGACCGCCTCGATCGCCGCCTGTGGTCCGCGCTCGCGTCGTCCGGTGTCCTGAGCGCCGCGCTGCCGGAGTCGGTGGGCGGCGACGGTTTCGGCGTCCTCGAGCAGTGCAGCATCCTCGTCGAACTGGGCCGCGCCGTCGCGCCGGTGCCCTATCTGTCGTCGATCGTGATGGCGGCAGGCGCGATCGCGAAATACGGGACCGAGCAGCAGCGGTCCGACTGGGGTACTCCGGCCGCGTGTGGAGAGAAGATCCTCACCGTCGCCCTCGACGAGGAACTCAACGACACTCCGGGTGCGCCCGTCACGCGTGCCGAACGCGGCGCGGACGGCTGGACCCTCGACGGCACCAAGATCGTCGTCGACGCGGCGCCGTCCGCCGACCTCTTCCTGGTCCCGGCAACTACCCCGGACGGTGTAGCCGTCTTCCTCGTCCGCCCCGACGACGCCGGAGTGACCGTCACCCGCCAGCAGACCGTCGACCTGGCCAGCACCGGTGAGGTGACCCTCCACGGAGTGTCGCTGGCCGAGGACCGCGTGCTCGGCGCCGCCGACCAGGGCGGCGAGATCGTGGACTGGCTCGTCGAGCGCGGCTCGCTCGGCGCCTGCGCGTACCAGTACGGCGTCCTCGACGAAGCCCTCAAACTCACTGCGGCCTACGCCCGCGAGCGGGTGCAGTTCGGTCGGCCCATCGGCAGTTTCCAGGCCGTGGCCCAGCGACTCGCCGACGGCTACATCGACGTGAAGGGCGTCCGGCTCACGCTGTGGCAGGCGGCGTGGCGGCTCAGCGAGGGCCTGCCCAGCGAAGGCGACATCCAGACCGCCAACTTCTGGGCGTCCGACGCCGGACACCGGGTGGCCCATACCCTCGTCCACGTCCACGGTGGCGTCGGACTCGACGAGGACCACCCCGTGCATCGGTACTTCCTCGCGGCCAAGGCACTCGAATTCCGGCTCGGTTCGGCCACGCAGCAGTTGCGGATCCTCGGCGCCGAACTGGCCACCGTCCCGGCATGACCGCCACACTTGCGCGCACGGTATCGGACCTGCTCCTGGGCGTCGCAGAATCCGACGCGCAGGGCCTGTACTTCGAGGACCGGTTCCTGTCGTGGTCCGAACACGTACGCGCGAGCCTGCGGCGCGCGGCTGTCCTCGACGACCTGCTCGATGCACAGCGGCCCCGGCACTTCGGTGTGCTGATGGACAACGTCCCCGAGTTCTCGCTCCTCGCCGGAGCGGCGGCGCTGTCCGGCGCCGTCCTCGTGGGGCTCAACACCACTCGACGCGGGGCGGCACTGGCCCGCGACATCGCGCTGGCCGACTGCCAGGTGGTCTTCACCGAATCCGGGCGGTCCGCGCTGCTGGACGGTCTCGACCCCTGCGTTCCCGTCGTCGACGTGGATTCACCGGACTGGTATGCCCTGCTCGCCGGCGAGCGCCCCGAATTCACGCCGAGGGCCGCCGCGGCCGAAGACCTGTTCATGCTCATCTTCACGTCGGGCACGAGCGGCGATCCGAAGGCGGTGCGCTGCACCCACGCGAAGATCACCGGCCCCGGCATCATGCTCGCCGAACGCTTCGGCCTGACCCCGGACGACGTCGTCTACATGTCGATGCCCATGTTCCATTCCAACGCCATGATGGCGGCGTGGTCCGTGGCGCTCGCGGGACACAGCTCGATTGCGCTGCGCCGCAAGTTCTCCGCGTCGAACTTCCTGTCCGACGTGCGGAAATTCGGCGTCACGTACGCCAACTACGTCGGAAAGCCGCTGTCGTATGTGCTGGCTACCCCGGAAATGTCCGACGACGCCGACAACACGTTGCGGGTGATGTACGGCAACGAGGGGTCCGCGCCCGCGGTCGCGGCGTTCTCGCGCCGCTTCGGCACCGCGGTGGTCGACGGATTCGGCTCCACCGAGGGCGGTGTCGCCATCTCCGGCGGCCCCGAGGCGCCGGCAGGCTCCCTCGGCAAGCTCCCCGAGGGCATCGCGATCCTCGACCCCGAGACCGGCAGGCCCTGTCCCCCGGCCGAATTCGATTCCGCCGGCCGGGTGCTCAATGCCGAGGCCGCGACCGGCGAACTCGTCAACGTCGCGGGATCGGGGGCGTTCGCGGGCTACTACAACAATCCCGAGGCCGACGCCGAGCGGATCCGCGACGGCAAGTACTGGAGCGGCGACCTCGCGTACCGGGACGCCGACGGGTTCGTGTACTTCGCGGGACGTAGTTCCGGATGGTTGCGCGTCGACGGCGAGAACATCGGTTCGGCGCCCATCGAACGCATCCTGATGCGGTACGACGGCTTCGCCCAGGTGTCGGTGTACGCGGTGCCCGATCCCGACGTCGGGGACCGGGTGATGGCGGCCGTCGTCCCGACGCGTGACTTCGATCCCGTGGCCTTCACGAGCTTCCTCGACGCGCAGTCCGACCTTGGTCCGAAGCAACGCCCGAGTCTGATCCGGGTGTGTGCCGAGTTCCCGCGGACCGCCACGTTCAAGGTCCTCACCCGCGTGTTGAGCGCCGAGGCCGCCGAGTGCACCGATCCAGTGTGGGTCCGCGAGGGAACCGGCTACTCCCCCAGGTGAGTGGCAAAGTGTGCTGACGCATACTTTGCCACTCACATCGGCTATCGGAAGCTGTCGAGGCGGGACACCGCCGAGTCGAAGCCCTTGACGAGTTCGTCCATCACCTCGGCCACCGGACGGATCTCGTTCATCCGGCCGACGATCTGTCCCACCGGCATCGCGACGACATCCGGGTTCTCCGACGCGGCGATCCGCTGATGTGCCTCGCTGACCAGCAGATTCTGCAGCGGCATCGGCAGCGGCGCCGGTGCATCCGGCTTCGACCAGGCGTCGGTCCACTTGGTCTTGAGCAGGCGCGCGGGCTTACCCGAGTAGATCCGGGACCGCACCGTGTCGGCGGACGTCGCACCGAGCAGGGCGCGCTGGATCGCCGACGGCCCCTCGGATGACGCGCTGCCGAGTTTGTACTCGGAGGTGGTGAGCCAGTACGACCCCATCCACACCCCCGCCGCCCCCAGCGACAGCGCAGCGGCGACCTGACGTCCGCTGCCGATACCGCCGGCCGCGAGGACCGCGGCGGAATCACCGATGGCATCGACGATCTCGGGAACCAGCACCATCGACGCGATCTCACCGGTGTGCCCACCGGCCTCGTACCCCTGCGCGATGACGATGTCGACACCGTTCGCGACGTGCCTGCGCGCGTGCTCCACGGCGCCGGCCAGCGCGGCCACCGGAACGCCCTTCTCGTGGGCCTGGTCGATGACATCCTTCGGCGGCGAACCGAGGGCGTTGGCGATCAACGCAATTCGATGATTCAGGGCGACGTCCACATGCGAGCGCGCCACCGAGTGCAGCCAGCCGAGCACACCGGTCGCGTGTTCGGCGCCCGAATCCAATGGCGGCACCCCCAGCTCGGCCAGGGTCCGGTCGACGAACGCGCGGTGTTCCGCGGGGATCAGCGACTCGAGGTCCACCGACGTGCCCTCGGTGGGAACCTTCGCAGGCATCACGATGTCGACACCGTACGGCTTGCCGTCGGTGTTCTCGTCCATCCACGACAGGACGGCCTCGAGTTCCTCGGGGTCGTTGAACCGGACGCAACCGAGCACACCCAGACCGCCGGCCCGGGAGATCGCCGCAGCCACGTGCTCGGAGGGAGTGAACCCGAAGACCGGGTACTCGATGCCGAACTTCTCGCTCAAACTGGTGTGCATTTACGCGCCTTTGCTTTCGGGCGAGCCGTTGCCGTTGTGGTCGTCGGCCGGTCGGGTCTCGGTCTGTTCCTTGGCCCAGCGGTAGTCGGGCTTACCCGCCGGCGAGCGCTTGATCTCGTCGACGAACCAGAGGCTGCGCGGAACCTTGTATCCGGCAATCTCCTTGCGTGCCGCGTCGGCGATCTCGTGCAGGCTCGGGCGCGCCCCGCCTCGGGCCTGGATGACGGCGGCGACGCGCTGGCCGAACCGTTCGTCGGGGATGCCGACCACGATGGCGTCGAACACGTCGGGATGCGACTTGAGCGCGCCCTCGACCTCCTCGGGGAAGATCTTCTCGCCGCCGCTGTTGATGGACACCGACCCGCGGCCGAGCATCGTCACCGTGCCGTCCGCCTCCACCTGCGCGAAGTCGCCGGGGATGGAGTAGCGGATGCCGTTGATCTCCTTGAACGTGGCTTTGGTCTTCTCTTCGTCCTTGTAGTAGCCGATGGGGATGTGCCCCTTGCGCGCCAGGATGCCGATCACGCCGGAGCCGGGTTCGACCGGGTTGCCGTCCTCGCCGAGGACGGAGGTGGACGCGTCGATCTTCACCGTCGGGCCGCCGCCGTGCGAGTCACCCTTCGCGACCACGCTGAGGCCGCCGAAACCGGTCTCGGACGAACCGATGGAGTCGGTGATCATCCGGTTGGGCAGCAGTTCGAGGTACTTCTCCTTGATGCTGGGCGAGAACAGCGCCGCCGAACTCGCCATCAAGAACAGCGAGGACAGGTCGTAGGGTTCGCCGCTCGCCTTGTCGCCCTCCACCAGCGCGTCGAGCATCGGTCGTGCCATCGCGTCGCCGGTGATGAAGATGAGGTTGACCTTGTGCTGATCGACGATCCGCCACACGTCGTGGCCGTCGAATTCGGGGTGCATCACGCACTTTCCGCCGCCGAACAGACTCTGGAACACCGCCCACTGGCTGCCGCCGTGGATCATCGGCGGGATCGGGAAGCGGGTCATGCCGGGGCTCTCGGCGCCCAGCTTCGCGAGGTCCCACTCGTCCTCGACGTATTCACCGGTCATGAAGTTGATGCCGCCGCCGAGCACCCGCCAGACGTCCTCGTGACGCCACATGACGCCCTTGGGTTTGCCGGTGGTGCCACCGGTGTAGAGCATGTACAGGTCGTCGCCAGTGCGCTCGCCGAAGTCGCGGTCGGGGGAACCCTGCGCCAGTGCGGCCTCGTATTCGATGCCCTCGTAGTCGAGATCGGTGCCGTCCTCGACCACGACGGTGGTCTTCAGGAGCGGCGTCTCGGGGAGCACGTTCGCCACCTTGTCGGAGTAGCGGCGCTCGTGAACGAGCGCGACCATGTCCGAATTGTCGAAGATGTATTGCAACTCGTTCTCGATGTACCGGTAGTTGACGTTCACCATCACGGCACGGATCTTGAAGACCGCCACCATGGCCTCGATCGCCTCGATCGTGTTCCGGCAGTAGATGCCCACTTTGTCGCCGGGCTGGACACCCTGTTCGCGCAGGTAGTGGCCGAGGCGATTGGCCCTCTCCTCCATCTGCGCGTACGTCACTTCCCGGTCGTCGGACACCAACGCGACGCGGTCCGGAACGAGGTCGATTGCATGCTCTACGAGGTCTGCGATATTAAGGGCCACGTCAACAAAGTAGAACGTGTTACCGTTTCTGGCAAGACCCAATTTGAGAGCCAGCTCACACACCCTTCGGGAGACTTCAGTGTCCTCTACAACGACCGAGAAATCCGACATTTCGGCACAGTCGCCGCACTGCCTCGTGGAGAAGCGCGGGCACGTCCTCATCGTCACGATGAACCGCCCCGAGGCGAAGAACGCGCTGTCCGGCGAAATGATGGCGATCATGCGGGACGCGTGGGATCAGGTCGACTCCGACCCGGACATCCGGGTCGCCATCCTCACCGGCGCAGGCGGCGCATTCTGCGCGGGCGCCGACCTCAAGGCCATGACGTCACAGCACCCCGGCGACTCGTTCTCGGGCGGCGACTGGGACCTGTCAAAGATCGAGGCGCTCCTCAAGGGACGGCGCCTCACCAAGCCCCTCATCGCCGCAGTCGAGGGTCCCGCCATCGCCGGCGGCACCGAAATCCTGCAGGGCACCGACATCCGGGTCGCCGGGGAGAGCGCCAAATTCGGTGTCTCCGAAGCCAAATGGGGGCTCTTCCCCCTCGGCGGCTCCGCCGTGCGCCTCGTCCGGCAGATCCCGTACACCGTCGCCGCGGAGATCCTGCTGACCGGACGTCACATCAAGGCCCCCGAGGCCAAGGAGATCGGCCTCATTGGACACGTCGTCCCCGACGGTCAGGCCCTCGACAAGGCCCTCGAACTCGCCGACCTCATCTCCGCCAACGGACCCCTCGCCGTCCAGGCGATCCTGAAGACCATCCGGGACACCGAAGGCATGCACGAGGAGGAGGCATTTCAAGTCGACGCCGCCCTCGGCACCGAGGTCTTCAAGAGCGCCGACGCGAAGGAAGGCCCCCGCGCCTTCTCCGAAAAGCGCGCGCCGAAATTCGAGGGCCGCTGACCCCGGGCGGTCCCCTCCCCTTTCCGGACGAACGGGACGCTCGTTGCGTCAGATCGAACGAGCGTCCCGTTCGTCCAGGCCCGGCTAGGCGCGGCTAGGCGCGGCTAGGGCAGCATCCGAACATTCGGCCTCGGACGCGACGCGGCGAGCTCGAAGTGGGCCCGGAGGTCGGCGATCACCCGCTCCGGCTGATCACGAACAGCGCTCGGCAGTGTCGGCAGCACGATGATGCCGGCGTTCTGCATCCGCGTCCGACGCTCCACCGTGTGCTTGTACTGCTGAGGCGCAAGGTGCCAATCGAGCGAGTCGATGTCCCAGGCGAACGCGACCTCGTCGATCCAACCGTCCGGCATCGCGATGAACCGTCCGCCGACATCGGCGATCTTCCTGTTGAACATCATCTCGGGAAGCCCACTGCGCAGCCACAACCGACGCGCATGCGCCTCGGAGACGGAGTGGACGTTGGCCGTCATTTCCCGCAGCACGATCCGGGGGATCGCGGATCCGCGACCACTGCCCGCCTCGAGTTCGACGACGAGTTCTTCCGCGGTGACCGCTCCGCGCTGGACGACTTCCGCGATCGTTGCCCGCGCCGCGTCGACGGTCGTGCACCTGCGCGCCGCGTCGAGCAGTGCCCTCGGCAACGGTGCGCACGCGACATCTCCGCGCACGTCGGCGTCGGGCATGCGCGACGTGCGCTCGACCTTGACGAAGCCCGTCGACTGCACGCGGCGATCGACTGCGACGAGCACGTCCACGTCACCGGAGTAGCTCCCGAAGCCGTGGCACCGCAGTGCCGAGCGTCCTGTGACGAGCGAGTCGCGACCGCAGAACAGACGTGCTGCGAGCACTCGGTGCTGGAACGACGGCTGCCCGTTCTGGAGTAGAACGATTCCCGGCAGAAGCCGCTGCCACGGCCCACCGGACCGGCATCGCGCAGAGATCGTCGATCGAGCCAGACCGAGACGTTCCAGGTCCGACGCCCGGACGACGCCGGCCACTCCCACCTGATCGAGCAACTCCGGCCGCTGTCCCCAAATCCCCCGTCGCATCAGCTCATGCTGCCAGCGGTCCGCCCGTCACGACAGGCCGAATCTGCGCGCCTGTGGATAACTCACCTTCCCCCCTCGAACGAACGGGACGCTCGTTCGATCTGACGCAACGAGCGTCCCGTTCGTCCGGAAGGGAGCGGCGGGAGGAGGAAAGGGAGCGGCGGGAGGAGGAAGGGGGAGGTCAGCCGAGGACCGCCGCGGACAGTTCGCGGACGTGGTCGGCGTCGCGGCAGGAGACGAGGAGCATGGTGACGCCGGCGTCGGCCCAGCGTTTGACGTCGGCGCGGACTTCGTCGACGTTGCCGATGATCATGGTCTCGGTGACCATCTCGTCGGGGACGACGGCGGCCGCTTCGTCTTTGCGGCCGGCGCGGAAGAGGCGCCCGATTTCCTCGACCTGCTCGCCGTAGCCCATGCGGGTGTAGACCTGGGCGTGGAAGTTGAGTTCGGGGGCACCCATGCCGCCGACGTACAGGGCGGTGATCGGTTTGAGTCCGGCGATGGCGGCGGCGCGGTCGTCGGTGACGATCACCTGACAGGTGGCCGCGACTTCGAAGTCTTCGCGGCTGCGACGGGCGCCGGGGCGGGCGAAACCCTCGTCGAGCCATTCGTTGTACATGGGTGCGAGGCGCGGCGAGTAGTAGATGGCGAGCCAGCCGTCGGCGATCTCGGCGGTGAGCGCGACGTTCTTCGGACCTTCGGCGCCGAGCCAGATGGGGATGTCGGCACGGAGCGGGTGGGTGATCGGCTTGAGCGGTTTCCCGAGTCCGGTGCTGCCGAGCCCGGTGTAGGGCAGCGGGAAGTGCGGGCCATCGCTGGTGACGGGTTCCTCCCGCGACAGGACTTTCCGGATGATGGAGACGTATTCGCGGGTGCGGGCGAGCGGCTTCGTGAACGGCTGCCCGTACCACCCTTCGACGACCTGCGGCCCGGACACGCCGAGCCCGAGGATCGCCCGGCCGCCGCTGAGGTGGTCGAGGGTGAGTGCGTGCATGGCGGTGCTGGTGGGTGTGCGCGCGGAGATCTGCACGACGGACGTGCCCAGACGGACGCGTTCGGTGCTCGAACCCCACCAGGCGAGGGGGGTGAAGGCGTCGGATCCCCACGATTCGGCAGCGAAGACGGCGTCGAATCCCTCGGCTTCGGCCGCGGCGATCAACTCCGGGACATTCGCCGGCGGCTGTGCGCCCCAGTATCCCAGTTGCAACCCGAGCTTCATCGTGTGCCTCCACATCGACCGTCGTCAGAAGTGACCCTTGCCACAAACACTAGAACCTGTTCTACTCGAAGTTGTGAGCATGGGAAAGAGCGCGGTGGCCGAAAAATTCTCGAACGAACCGTTGAGCGCCCCGCTGAAACTTCAATTCGACTACACCCGATCGGTGGGTCCGACCATCGGAGCCTTCGTGACCGCGCTGCGCGACCGCAAGGTCATCGGCGCCCGCGGCTCGGACGGACGCGTCTACGTGCCACCGCCCGAATTCGACCCGAACACCGCCGAACCTCTCACCGACTTCGTCGGGGTCTCCGACGCCGGGACCGTGGTGAGCTGGACGTGGATGCCGGAACCGATTGCCGGACAGCCACTCACCACGCCGTTCGCGTGGGCGCTGATCACGCTGGACGGCGCCGACACGTCCCTGGTGCACGCCGTGGACGTCGGCTCCCCCGCCGCAATGAGCACGGGTATGCGGGTCCGGGCACGGTGGGCGCAGGAGCGGGTCGGGCGCATCCAGGACATCGTGTGCTTCGAGCCCGGGGAGTCGACGGGCGAGCCCGGCCCGTCCGCGGAGTCGGAACCGGTCACGATGGTCACGACGCCGATCGATCTCGACTACATGCACTCCGCCTCCGCCGAGGAGAGCTACTACCTCCGAGGGTTGAAGGCGGGCAAGCTGATCGGTGGTCGCACCGGACCGGACGGCAAGGTGTACATCCCGCCGCGCAGCGCCAACCCCACCGACGGCATCCCGACGAAGGAGCAGGTGGAACTGCCGGACAGGGGCATCGTCACCACGTTCTGCATCGTGAACGTCCCGTTCCTCGGACAGCGGATCAAGCCGCCGTACGTCGCCGCCTACGTGCTGCTCGACGGCGCGGACATCGCGTTCCTGCATCTGATCCTCGACTGCGACGCCGCCGACGTGCGGATGGGCATGCGCGTGGAGGCCAAGTGGAAGCCGCGCGAGGAGTGGGGTTACACCCTCGAGAACATCGAGTACTTCAGGCCGACGGGTGAGCCCGACGCCGAGTACGACACCTACAAACACCACCTGTAAGGGCGCGGCACAATGACAGATATCGCAGTCGTCGGGTTCGCGCACGCACCTCACGTGCGCGAGACCACCGGCACCACCAACGGCGTCGAGATGCTGGTTCCCTGCTTCCAGCAGCTGTACGAGGAGCTCGGAATCACCAAGTCCGACATCGGCTTCTGGTGTTCCGGGTCGTCGGACTACCTGGCCGGCCGTTCGTTCTCCTTCATCTCCGCCGTCGACTCGATCGGTGCGGTGCCGCCGATCAACGAGTCGCACGTCGAGATGGATGCGGCGTGGGCGTTCTACGAGGCCTGGATCAAGATCATGACCGGCGAGGTCGACACCGCCCTCGTCTACGGCTTCGGGAAGTCGTCGGCGGGCAACCTCCGCAAGATCCTGTCGATGCAACTCGACCCCTACCTGGTCACCCCGCTCGCCCTCGACTCCGTGTCGCTGGCCGGACTGCAGGCCCGCCTCGGACTCGATGCCGGAAAGTGGACGGCCGAGGAGATGGCGGCCGTGGCCGCACGTAGCCGGGCCGCCGCCGAGAGCAATCCGAACACCCAGCTGTCGGGGCACGTCGACATCAACGCGCTGCTCGCCAGCCCGTTCGTCGCGGACCCGTTGCGTGCCCACGACTGCGCACCGATCACGGACGGCGCCGCCGCTGTCGTGCTCGCCGCGGGCGATCGTGCCCGTGAGCTGTGCGAGCGGCCTGCGTGGATCACCGGGATCGAGCATCGGATCGATTCCCCGAACTTCGGCGCCCGCGACCTGACGGTCTCGCCGTCGACGACGGCGTCCGCCCGCGCCGCCACCGGAGGGGACGTCGGCGGAATCGACGTGGCCGAACTGCACGGACCGTTCACCCATCAGGAACTGATCCTCCGCGAGGCCATCGGACTGTCCGATGCGACGGCGATCAACCCGTCGGGCGGCCCGCTGAGCGGGAACCCGATGTTCTCGGCGGGTCTGGAACGCATAGGTTACGCAGCCAAGGCCATCATGGACGGCAACGCCGGGCGCACGCTGGCGCATGCTACGAGTGGTGCTGTGCTGCAACAGAATCTGGTCGCAGTCTTGGAGGGACGCAACTGATGGCGAATCAATTGGCCGCGGTGCTCGGCACCGGTCAGACGCATTACGTGGCGAAGCGGCACGACGTGTCCATGGCGGGGCTGGTTCGCGAGGCGATCGACCGCGCGATGGACGACGCCCGGGTGGGCTGGGACGACATCGACGCGGTCGTGATCGGGAAGGCCCCCGACCTCTTCGAGGGGTCGATGATGCCGGAGCTCGCGATGTCGGATGCGCTGGGCGCCAACGGCAAACCACTCCTGCGTGTGCACACCGCAGGCTCGGTCGGCGGTTCGACCGCGGTGGTGGCGTCGAGCCTCGTGAAGTCGGGGGTGCACAAGCGGGTGCTGACGGTGGCGTGGGAGAAGCAGTCCGAGTCGAACGCCATGTGGGCGCTGTCCACCCCCATTCCGTTCCACATGCCGGTCGGCGCTGGCGCGGGCGGCTACTTCGCCCCGCACGTCCGCTCGTACATCCGGCGGTCGGGCGCACCCGATCACATCGGCGCGATGGTGGCGGTGAAGGACCGGCTGAACGGCAGCCTCAACCCGTACGCCCACCTCAAGCAACCCGACATCACGCTCGAATCCGTACAGGCCTCTCAGATGCTGTGGGATCCCATCCGCTACGACGAGACGTGTCCGTCCTCGGACGGCGCCTGCGCGATGGTGATCGGCAACGAGGAGGCGGCCGAGCAGGTCATTGCGGACGGTCGTGAGGTGGCCTGGATCCACGCCACCGCGATGCGCACCGAGCCCACCACGTTCGCGGGACGCGACCAGGTGAATCCGCAGGCCGGCCGGGACGCCGCGGCCGCACTGTGGAAGGCCGCGGGTATCAAGGACCCGCTCGACGAGATCGACGTGGCCGAAATCTACGTCCCCTTCTCCTGGTTCGAGCCGATGTGGCTCGAGAATCTGGGCTTCGTCTCCGAGGGTGAGGGCTGGAAACTCACCGAGGCCGGCGAGACAGCGATCGGCGGCCGGCTTCCGCTCAACGCGTCCGGCGGCGTCCTGTCGTCCAACCCCATCGGCGCCTCGGGCATGATCCGGTTCGCCGAGTCGGCGATGCAGGTCATGCACCGCGCCGGCGACCATCAGGTGAAGGACGCACGCAAGGCACTCGGCCACGCCTACGGCGGCGGTTCGCAGTACTTCTCGATGTGGGTGGTCGGTTCCGACCGGCCGAACAATTAGGAGCGGGCATCACCATGAAGTTCACCGTCGGCATCGCCATGAATCCCCTCGACCAGCTGCCTGCTCTGGCGAAAACAGCCGAGGAGTGCGGGTTCTCGTCCATCGCCCTCCCTGACTCACTGTTCTTCATGGAGAAGCAGAGCGCCGACTACCCGTACACACCGGACGGCTCGCGGATGTGGAACGAGGAAACCCCGTGGGTGGATCCGCTGATCGCGGCGGCCGCCATGGGCGCGGTGACGTCGAAGATCGAGTTCTACACCCAGGTCCTCAAACTGGGCTCCCGCAACCCGGTACTCCTCGCCCGCCAGGTGGGCTCGGTCGCCAACCTCATCGGCAACCGTTTCGGGTTCGGCGTCGGGATCGGCTGGGCACCGGAGGAATTCGAATGGTGCGGAGTGCCGTACAAGAAGCGCGGCGCGCGCGTCGACGAGATGATCGACGTCATCAAGCTGATCCTCGGCGGCGGCATGGTCGAGTACCACGGCGAGTTCTTCGACTTCGACCGCCTGCAGATGAGCCCGGCGCCGACGAAGCCGGTGCCGTTCTACGTCGGCGGACACACCGACGTAGCGCTGCGACGCGCCGCCCGGGTGGGCGACGGCTGGACGTCCGCGATGATCAAGTTCGACGATCTCGTCCAGGTCATCGCGCGATTGCGGGAACTCCGGGAGGAGTACGGGCGAGCCGATCTGCCCTACGAGATCCAGACCGTGTGCATCGACCGATTCGGCAAGGACGGCTACGCCGAATTGGCGGATGCCGGAGTGACCGACACGATCGTCGTCCCGTGGGTTTTCGACGGCATCGGCTTCGACGGACCGCTCGAGGCCAAGCAGGACTCGTTGCGCAAGTTCGCCGACCAGTACATCGGATAGGGGTGTGGACATGACGACGACGGACCATCCCGCCCGCCTCGCCGGGCAGGCTTCCCGCGAGGCGGCCAGCGGCAGGCGCAAGGACGAGTGGCTGGCCCTGTTCGCCGAGGACGCATGCGTCGAAGACCCGGTCGGCCCTTCGGGTTTCGATCCCGAAGGCAAGGGTCACCGCGGCCTCGACGCGATATCCCGGTTCTACGACATGACGATCGCGACCACCGAATCGATCGAGTTCCTCATCTCCGATTCACTCGTGTGCGGGAACGAGAACGCGACCATAGGAACCATCCGGTCCACGGTGGCGGGATCGCAGATCGACGCCGAGTGCGTAATCATCTATCGCGTGAACGAGGACGGCAAGATCACGTCCCTGCGGGCCTTCTGGGAGGTCGAGCGGGCGATGAAGACACTGCGCAAGGTCTGAGCGCCCGGCTCACGTGCCGGCGGCGTCGATGTGCCGGACGAAGAGGATCGCGTCGAGTTCGCCGAGGCCGGCGGGGTCCAGCGGGAAGTACGTGGAGTTGCCCGACGGATCGGCACGCTTCTCCACATCTCCGGTCCTGCGGGCCACCGGCGCGGCAGGCACGAGACAGCTCTCCCCGACGGCGAAGAGCCGGCCCTCGACGGTGTCGGGTGGCGGCTGTCCGATGCCGTGGCCGGGCGCCTGCCCCACGGCCCCACCGATGACCGCGTAGGCGGCGCCGAGCCGCACACCCAGGTGCGCGCCGGCGCACCACCAGTGCAGATGCAGTCCGGCGAGATCCCAGTGGGTTTCACCTTTCAGCAGGTGGCCGTTGTGAGCGAAGACGAATGTCGGGCCTCGATCGGCCTCCCGCTGCACCAGCGCGGACAGGTTGTCCGCCATGAGAGTGTCGCGGATTCCCAGGAGCCTCGTGATGCGGCGTGGAGAGTTCTCCGCCATTCCTGCGTGATAGCTGAGCAGGCGGGTGGCGACGCGACCGTGAAGCTCGGCCTCCCACAATTCGTCCCGCGTGCCTTCGGCGACGAGGTGAGGCGCCTGCGACGCGAGTAGCGTCATCAGGTCGTCGGCGATGAGACGTAACTCGACGGCCTCGGGGGTGGCACCGACGGCCTGGGTCGGGTCCATGGCGACGGCCGGGTTGCTCCAGCGGTCGTCGTCGCCGATCAGTGCGGAAATCCTGTCCGGAGTGCAGGGCAGGTCCTCCTCGCCGAGGTGGGTCCGCAGGTAGGTGTCGAGGAAGGTCAGGGCCTGCCTCGGGCTGTCCGCGGACGTCATCTCCATGGGGCCGTCGAATCCGAAGAACCTTAGTTGCTCGCCCGGCTCGTGCCGACGGTTGTATTCGGCCATCCATCCGACCAGGTCGCGGTTCGCCCTGGACTCACCGAAGCCGTGGCTGAAACCGTGCTCCATGACGTCGTCGAGCGGCAGGCGGCCCGCACCCCGCACGAAGGAGTCGACCAGTATCCCCTTCAGGCAACTGCTTTCGATCGCGATGGAGCGATAGCCCGCGTGTTCGACCAGGAACCGGAACATCTGATTGCGGAGCAGCAGAAAACTCTCCTCCCCGTGCATGGGCTCGCCGAACCCGAGGAGGCGGGGCGCGGAGTCCAGGCGACGGAGGAATGCGCCGAGGGCAGCGGTGACGGTCGGGTCTCCTGGCTCCGAGAAGACGGCGCCCGCCTCTTCGACGTCGGACTGCACAGTCATGGTGGCTCCCGCTTTCCCTCGGACACCACGCCGGCGAAAGAGAACAGCGGCGTCGGAGAGGATGAGGGTGCCCTCCGACGCCGCTGAATCAGGAGGTCAGTGTCTGACCGGGCAACCGCCTGACGCAGTCTTGTAATCGACCTGAAACTCCTTGATACCGTTGAGCCAGCCCGAGCGCAACCGCCGCGGATCTCCCAGCTTACTGATATCGGGCAGGTGATCCGCAATCGCGTTGAAGATCAGATCGATCTCGAGGCGCGCCAGGTTGGCGCCGAGGCAGAAGTGGGCGCCCGTTCCACCGAATCCGACGTGCGGGTTGTTCTCCCGCATGATGTCGAACTTCTCCGGGTTCTCGAACGCGTCCTCGTCGAAGTTCGCGGAGCCGTACAGCATTACGACTCGCTGGCCCTTCTTGATCTGCACTCCGCCGAGTTCGGTGTCTTCCAGTGCGGTGCGCTGGAACGAGTTGACCGGGGTCGCCCACCGGACGATCTCGTCCGCCGTCGTCTTGGGGCGCTCCTTCTTGTAGAGCTCCCACTGATCGGGATGGTCCAGGAACGCCATCATGCCGTGTGTGATGGCATTGCGGGTGGTCTCGTTGCCGGCGACCGCCAGCAGGATCACGAAGAAACCGAATTCCTCGGGAGACAGCTCATTTCCATCGATGTCCGCTTCGATCAGCGTCGTGACGATGTCGTCGGCGGGGCACTTCTTGCGCTCGTCCGCCATCTGGTACGCGTAGCCGAGTATCTCCATCGACGCGGCCTGCGGGTCGATGTCCAGTTCGGGGTCGTCGTAGCCCGTCATCTGGTTCGACCAGTCGAAGACCTTCAGGCGATCCTCCTGCGGCACACCGAGCAGTTCGGCGATCGCCTGCAGCGGAAGTTCACACGCCACCTGGGTGACGAAGTCGCCGGCCCCCGATTCGGCGGCCTCCTTCACGATCTTCTCGGCGCGTTCGGTGAGTTCTTCGCGCAGGCTGTTGATCGCACGGGGCGTGAAGCCGCGGGAGACGAGTTTGCGGAGCTTGGTGTGCTCGGGAGCGTCCTTGTTGATGAGGATGAAGCGCTGCATCTCGATGTTCTCGCGCGGAATGTCGTCGGCGAAGCGCACGATCGCGGTGTTCTCGTGTGTGGAGAAGACGTCGCTGCGCCGCGACACCTCCTTGACGTCCTCGAGCTTGCTGACGACCCAGTAGCCGTCGTCGTGGAAGCCACCGATCTCCGGCGGCTGCGGGTTCCACCAGATCGGGGCAGTCTTCCGCAGTTCGGCGAATTCCTGGTAGGGGATGCGCTCTGCGTAGATGTCCGGGTCGGTGAAGTCGAAACCCTCTGGAAGATTGGGCTGCGCCACTGCTGTCTCCTGCCCTAAGCCATACACCACTCCGTGATGTGGAACACGTTCTACTAGCATTGAAGCACAAGCCGGGCGACTAGCAAAGGAAAGCTCATTCAGACCTTGCCCGGATAGCAGAACCTGTTCTATTTTCTGAGGACAAGGAAAGGAGCCCACCGTGGGCACACCAGTAATCGTCGAGGCAGTACGCACCCCGATCGGAAAGCGCGGTGGCTGGCTGTCCGGATTGCACGCCGCCGAGATCCTCGGCGCCGCTCAGCGGGGCATCCTCGACCGCTCCGGCATCGACCCCGAACTGGTGGAGCAGGTCATCGGTGGTTGCGTCACCCAGGCCGGTGCGCAGTCGAACAACATCACCCGGACCGCGTGGCTGCATGCCGGACTGCCCTGGCAGGTCGGCGCCACCACGATCGACTGCCAATGCGGCTCCGCGCAGCAGGCCAACCACCTCATCGCCGGTCTGATCGCCACCGACGCGATCGACATCGGAATCGCCTGCGGCATCGAAGCGATGAGCCAGGTGCCGCTCGGCGCGAACGTCGGCGAGAACGCCGGACCGCGCAGGCCCGCCGACTGGGACATCGACATGCCCAACCAGTTCGAGGCCGCCGAGCGCATCGCCCGTCGCCGCGGAATCACCCGCGCCGACGTCGAGGCGCTCGGAGTCCGCTCGCAGGCACGCGCCAAGCAGGCCTGGGACGAAGGGCGTTTCGACCGGGAAGTGCTGCAGGTGACCGCACCCGTCGTCGACAAGGACGGCAACCTCACCGGTGAGACCCGGGTCGTGACGCGCGATCAGGGTCTGCGCGATACCACCGCGGAGTCGCTCGCCAAGCTGAAGCCCGTACTCGAGGGCGGCATCCACACGGCGGGCACGTCCTCGCAGATCTCCGACGGCGCCGCCGCCGTCATGCTGATGGACGAATCCAGGGCGCGCGCCCTCGGTCTGAAGCCCCGGGCCCGCATCATCTCCCAGGCGCTCGTCGGCTCCGAACCCGAATTCCACCTCGACGGACCCGTCCAGGCCACGGCGCGCGTCCTCGAACGCAGCGGCATGAAGATCGGCGACCTCGACCTGTTCGAGGTGAACGAGGCGTTCGCCTCGGTGCTGCTGTCGTGGGCGTCGGTGCACGAGCCCGACATGGACAGGGTCAACGTCAACGGCGGCGCGCTCGCACTCGGACATCCCGTGGGCAGCACCGGCTCTCGACTCATCACCACCGCGCTGCACGAACTCGAGCGCACCGACGGGTCGACGGCACTGATCACGATGTGTGCCGGCGGCGCGCTCGCCACCGGCACCATCATCGAGCGGATCTAGGATCTGCCGATGAATGCACCCGCCCCCGCCCGACCGCCCGGCCTCGACTCGAAGTGGACGGTCTCCTTCATCAAGTGGATGTCGAAGATCAACGTCGTGCTGTACCGGCGGACGGGCGGGCGACTGGGCAGCAAGTGGCGGGTGGGCAGCGCCTTCCCCCGAGGGTTGCCCGTCTGCCTGCTCACCACCACCGGACGGAAGAGCGGCGAGCCGCGGATCAGCCCGCTGCTGTTCCTCGAGGACGGCGACCGCATCATCCTCGTCGCCTCCCAGGGTGGCCTCCCGAAGCACCCGATGTGGTATCTCAACCTGCGCGCGAACCCCGAGGTGACCGTCCAGGTGAAGTCGCGGGTGCGGCCGATGTCCGCCCACGTGGCGGACCCCGAGGAACGCGCGCGCCTGTGGCCGCGGCTCGTCGCCATGTATCCGGATTTCGACAACTACCAGGCCTGGACCGACCGCACGATCCCCGTCGTGGTCTGCACTCCTCGATAGCGTTTGTATGTACCGCCGAGTAAYGGGTGCCATGTCGGGGGACTTCTTGCAGTATTGACGCGTACGGACTTGTACGACGGCCGAGGGCGAGGAATTGCAGACATGAGTACACAGGTTCAAGATCGGATACACGACCGTCGAGAGCTCACCGCGGTCCTGCTGCGTGCGCTCGAGCAGCGTCACGAGGTGCTCGACGCCATCGTCGACAGCGAGGATCACGCCGAGGCCCTCACCACCGTCGCCGGGCTCCTCGACACCTCGGAGGCGTACGCGGAAGCCGTCCTCAACCTGACGTTCCGCCGCCTCACCAAGGTCGAACGGCTCCGCATCCAGACCGAACTGAAGGACCTCGACGCCACCCTCGAATGGACGTCGACGGACCGGCCGGCGAGCACCGGGCGAAACTTCCGCCTCCGTCCGTTCACCGAAACCGAGGAAGACGCCGAACTGTTCCGGCGCCGCTGCGGCGAGCAGGTCGACGACGCGGGCACACAGTGGTCCGCGGAGCGGGTCGAGAAGGAACGCACGGAAGGCCTGAGCCGTGTCGACGACGAGTCCGCCGCATGGTTCGTGTGTGAGGACACCGCGGAGAACACGGCCGTCGGCATGGTGTTCGGTGAACTGTCGGGACGCGAGGTCGACGTGGCCATCTGGATCGCCCCCGACGCCCGGAAGAAGGGCTACGGCACCGCGGCCGTGAAGCACAGCCGTCAGGAGCTTGCCGCGGAGTTCCCGGGAACGGTCCTGGTCGTCCGCGCTCCCGCCTGACCCGTACGTGAGTGGCGAAGCGTGCGGGAGCACACTTCGCCACTCACGTGCGGTGGTCGGGGTCGCGCTGTTTGGTGACGCCCTGAGCCCAGCGGTAGTCGGGCTTGCCGCTCGGTGTGCGCTGGACGGTGTCTTCCACCCACACCAGACGCGGGATCTTGTAGCCGGCCAGGCTCTGCCGCACGTGTTCCTCGAGTCCGGCGAAGTCGACGCCCCGACCGTCGCGCGCCTGCACGACCGCGGAGACCCGGTGCCCCCACCGTTCGTCGGGGACGCCGACCACGATGGCGTCGTAGACGTCTCGGTACGCCTTCACCGTGCTCTCGACCTCTTCGGCGAACACCTTCTCGCCGCCGGTGTTGATCACCATGTTGCCGCGGCCGAGCAGGGTGATCGATCCGTCGGCCTCGATCCGCGCGCGGTCGCCGGTGACGACGACGGGTCGCCCGTCGACCTCCCGGAAGATCTCCCGGGTCTTCTCCGGGTCGTTGTAGTAACCCAGCGGGACGTATCCGCCCTTCGCGAACCAGCCGTCCTTCCCGGACCCCGGCTCGACGGGAACGTCGTCCTCGTCGATCACCAGGGCGTACCGGCCAGGGGGCACCCGGGGTCCACCCACCTGCTTCTCCCCCTTGGTCGCGAAACCGATTCCGCCGAAGCCTGTTTCCGACGCGCCGATCGAATCGGACACCAGCAGTCCCGGGAATGCGTCGAGGAAGGCGTCCTTGATCACCGGTGAGAACAGCGCGGCCCCGGATGCCACGACACCCAGGCTCGACGTGTCGGTGCGCGACGGCTGATGCGCCTCGATCAGCGGCCGTCCCATCGCGTCGCCGGTGATGATGAGGATCTGCACCTTGTGCCGCTCGACGAGTTCCCACGTCCGGTGGGCGTCGAACTTCGATTCCAGCAGAACGGTGTTTCCGCTGAACAGCGCGGTGAACGTCGGCATCATCGCGGCCGCGTGGATCAGCGGCGGCAACGCGAACCACAGGGTCGGCTCACCCTGCGATCCCACCCGCGACTGCTGGTACTCGTCCTCGATCGCGTCACCGGTGTAGAAGTCGAGACCGCCCGCGAGGACGCGCCAGATCGCCTCGTGCGTCCACACGACCCCCTTGGGACGTCCGGTGGTGCCGCCGGTGTACATGATGAACAGGTCTTCGGAGCTGCGTTCACCGAAGTCCCGGTCGCCGCTGCCGGACAGCGCCTCCTCGTACGGCACCGAGTCGCTGGGCACGCCGGCGCCGCCGAGATCGTCCTCGACGACAACGGTGTGCCGGATCCTCGGCAGCGAGGGCAGGACCTCCGCGATGCGCGGCGAGTAGATCCGATGATGGACCACGGCGTCGAGTTCCGCGTTGCCGTAGACGTAGGCGAGTTCGTCGCTGGTGTAGCGGTAGTTGATGTTGACCGGGACCGCACAAATCTTGTACGCCGCCAGCAACGTCTCCATGGTCTCGATGGAGTTGTGCAGGTGCACGCCGATGTGCGAGCCGGCGGTCAGCCCGACCTCCAGGAAGTGGTGGGCCAGCCTGTTGGCGCGGTCCTCCAGTTCGCGGTAGGTGACGCGACGGGCGCCGCAGATCAGCGCCACCCGTTCCGGCATCGCGTCGACGGAATGCTCGAAGAGGTCTGCAAGGTTGTAGGCCACGGGGGCGTCCTCTCTCAGACGACTGTGAGTGGTAGGGGTATTCCTCGATCGGTGAACGCGAAGTCGGCTCCCGTGCTGAACCGGGTGAGCGCCACCTCGGGTGCCTCCTTGGCGGGCGGCTCTCCGATCACGATCTCCACGGTCAGCGCCGCATCCGTCTCCTCGACCACCTGCACCGCGAACCGCGGCGACACCCCGCGCACGAGCGCAGTCAACGGCCCGAGGTGCTCACCGTCGATCATGGACGGCCACGCCCCGTCCTCCCCGGCTCCGCAGTCCCGGCCGAGGGTCAGCAGCATGCGGTCGCCGAGGGTGATCGTGACGTCCACGTACTGACGGGGATTGAACGCCGGATGCACGGCGAGGACGACGGCGAGACCCTCGAGATCGGCGGGCAGCCCGAGCGCGTTCCGGATCCGTTCCGACGTGWGGCCGGCGATGCCGGTGAGTTGCTTGCGCGCGATGTCGAGTGCGGCTTCGGCATCGGTGCGGGCCCGCACCGCGAGCAGGAAACCGAGGGTCAGCAGGTGCTGCTGCAGGCACACCTCCTCCGAGATCCGGGTCAGAGCCGAATGGGAGAAGTCCGGGAACCGCAGATCGTCGAGGAGCGCGCCCGCGTAGTCGTGCTGTCCCGGCCCGCCGGTGTCGATCGGCGACAACTCGATCGTCGCCGCACGCGACTCCCCCACGGTCACCAGCCCTTCCGGAATCGGAGGTGGCACGTTTGTGTCGTCGATGGTGACCGTCCAGAGGCAGTGCGGTGTCCGGTCCGCCGGCCTGCGGGGCGGACGGTGCACCGGACGCACCTGCGCGTGCGGGTTGGTGGCCAATGCGGTGGCGTCAAACGTCGGGTCCTCGATGTCGTGGCACATCGCCGTGACGTACTCGTCGCCCATCGGTTCGACGTCCATCAACGCCCCGCAGTGATCCAGCCAGAATTCGCCGTGATCGTGATCGGTGACGCGGTACCGGAAGTCCATGAACTGGGGCGGCGCACCGATGTCGAGTTGCAGACCCTTGAAGATCGTCACGACGCCGTCGCCCTCGAATCCCAGCGCGCGTTGCATCCGCCGCGTGTAGAGGGGGCTCGACGCCATCCACTCCTCGATCGCGACCTGCGTCATGCCCTCGCGACCGAACGCCCCGATCAGGTGCGGCATACCGGAGCGGTCGATGAGATGACCGCACAGGAGCAGTTCCGGAACGAGAATCGCGAGATCCTCGCGGGACAGATCGGCGAACGACGACGGAACCTTCACCGTACTCACCACAGCGGGACCGGGGCCTTGCCGACCGGATACCACCCCGGCAGCCGACCGGACGTCGCGCGCTGGATCCGCGCGTTCATGCCGTCGGACATCGCGTTGTTCGTGATCATCTCGAGAAACAGGCTCGAGACGTTGCCGAAGTCGAAGAAGTCACGCTGCCAGGACCATTGGAAGTTACCGCCGTACCGGAACCAGCTGCCGCCGATTCCGGTGACCTGATAGTGCGTGCCGTCGTCGCGGGTGCGTTCGGACACCTGCTTCCAGAATCCGATGACGTCGCCGCTGCGATCGTCGATGACGAACTGCTGGTACGGGTACTCCCAGCCCTCGAGCCCGTCCATTTCCTGGCCGAGCGCCAGGTCGCGGATCTCGTCCCGGCCGACGGCCATGAAGTCGTCCTTCGGCCCGTAGTTCCATCCGTACGTGGCGTCCTCGGTGTACATCTCGGCCAGCGGCTTCCAGTCGCCGAGCGACTCGCACCGCTTGTTCTCGTCCACCCAGCGCTGCACCATCTCGTCGAGCTCCGCACGATCGAACTGCACCGCCGGGCCGATCCTTCGATCGAACTGCACCATCAGCTATCTCCTTCAGAGTCGTCGTCCGCGAGGATCCGCAGGGCCTGGGTCGGGCAGAAACGCACGGCGCTCTCGACTTCGGCGCGCAGGTTCTCGGGTGGGTCGGTGTCGAGGATCTCGACCTTGCCGTGCTTCGGGACGACGAAGACATCGGGTGCCTCCATCTCGCACACGGCATGACCCTGACACAGGTCGAGATCGGCTTCGACTTTCATCACATGCTTCGCTTCCGGTACCTCACGGTGCACGGCTGCTGCAGCTGCACCACCATCTTGCTGTGATCGTTGCGGTACGTCTCGGAGGGTTGCGCCATCTCGAACTCCCAGTCCTGCAGGAGAATCGAGAATATCGCCTTCAACTGCATCAGGGCGAACGCGGCCCCGACGCAGCGGTGCCTGCCGGCGCCGAACGGAATCCACGTCCAGCGGTTGACGATGTCTTCCTGGTTGGGGTCGATGTAGCGTTCGGGATCGAACGTGTCCGGGTTCGGGAAGTCCTCCGCGATGCGGTTGGAGATCGCCGGTGTGGCCGCCACCAGGTCGTTCTCGGCGATCCGGTAGCCCCCGACTTCGAACTCGGCCCGCGCGACGCGCAACAGGATGATCAGCGGCGGGTGCATCCGGAGCGTCTCCTTCAGCACCGCCTCGAGTTTCGGGATCTGCCTGAGTGCCCCGAAGCTGATGTCGGAGCCGTCCGAATAGAGGTCGTCGAGTTCGGCGACCACCTGCTTGGCGTAGTCCGGGTGCCGCAGCAGCTCGATCAGGGTCCAGGCCGCGGTGCCGGACGTGGTGTGGTGCCCGGCGAACATCATCGAGATGAACATGCCGGTGATCTCGTCCGCCGTGAAGCGCTCGTTGCCGTCCTCGTCCTTGATCGAGACGAGCACGTCGAGCATGTCCCGATCCTCCTTGCCCTGAGGAGGGTTCTCGATGCGCCCGTTCATGATCTCCTGGACGAGGGCCACCAACTGCACCCTCGCCTCGTCCCGCCGGCGGAAGCTCTCGATCGGGGCGTAGGCGTCGACGTACGCGATGGGGTCGGTGCCCTGCTCGAGCTCGTGGTACAGGTGCGCGAACCGGCCGTCGAGCTGCTCCCGGAACTTCGTGCCGATCAGGCAGGCCGAGGACGTGTAGATGGTCAGCTCCGCGAAGAATTCGAGGAGGTCGATCTCCCCCTCGTCGCCCCACTGTGCCACCATGCGGTCGACCTCGTGGGCGATCGTCGCGGCGTGCCCCTTCATCTGCTCGCCGCGCAGCGCCTGGTTGTGCAGCATCTCCTTGCGGCGCTCGGGGCTCGCGTCGAAGACGACTCCCTCGCCGAAGATCGGCTTCATGAACGGGTAGGCGGCCTGCTGGTCGAGATCCTCGTCGGTGGAGCGGAAGAAGAATTCGTTGGCCTCGGCGCCGGACAGCAGCACCACCTTCTTGTCGGCGAGCTGGAAGACACCGACGTTGCCGCACTCCTCCCGGACACGGCGCATCAGCGCGATCGGGTCGGTGCGCAGTTCTTCGAGATGTCCGTGCTCGTGTTCACCGCCGGACACACGTTGCGGGGTAGCCGGGTTCATTCTGCATCCTTTCGCAGGGGCGCCTCGGGCTGCACCTCGATCAGCACCATGTGTGCGCCGCGGGGCGCACTGACGGCGGCGACGACGGCGTCCGCGATGACGGAGGCGCGCAGGAAGTACGAGTGCCGGGCGAATCCCCATTTCGCCCAGTCTTCGAGGACGGGTCCGATGACCTCCTCGGTGGTGTTCATCCCCATGGACGTCTGCGTGGGTCCCGGACGCACGACCGACGCCCGGACGCCGGTGCCTTCCAGTTCCATTCGCATCTGCCGGCCCATCATCTCGACGCCGGCCTTCGCGGCGTTGTAGGCGCCCATCCGGGGCCGGGGGGTGTCGGCGCAATCGGATCCGATCAGGACGAAGTCTCCGCGCCTGCGTTCGATCATGCCGGGAAGGAGGCGGTGCGCGAGACGCTGCGCACCGACCAGGTGGACGTTGAGCTGGCCCAGGAACTGGTCGGGGTCCATCTCGTGTGCGACGGAGAACTCCAGGTCGCCGGCCCCCGACAACGCGATCTCGGTGGGGCCGAGCGCTTTCTCCGCCGCGGTGACGAATTCGTCGACGGATGCGGTGTCGGTGACGTCGAGGTAGTGCGCGAACGCTTCTCCGCCGTTGCTGCGGATCTTCTCCGCGATCTCCTCGCATTCGGCCACCCGGCGGGCACCGAGCGCGACGGGGTGACCGGCCTCGGCCAGCGCATAAGCGGTCGCCGTGCCGATTCCCGACGACGCCCCGGCGACGATCGACGGGCGACGCTGCGGGTTGGGCTCGAACCTAGGCATCGCGGACCTGCACTTTCATGGGAAGGGTGGCGAAACCGCGCACGTTGGTCGAGTGGACGCGCACACTGTTCGCCTCGTCGATGTCGTAGTCGTCGATGCGGGAGACGAGTTCGGTGAGTGCGATCCGCGCTTCGAGCCGCGCCATGTGGGCGCCCAGGCAGAAGTGGGTGCCGCCGCCGAAGCTCGCGAGCTTGTTGGACGTGTCCCTGCCGATCCGGTATTCGTCGGCGTTCTCGAACACCGCCGAGTCGCGGTTCGCGGAGCCGATGAGGATCAGCACCTTGTCGCCTGCGGGAATCGTCCGGTCGTGGAAGTCCAGGTCGACGGACGCCGTTCGCGCGACCATCTGACTGGACGTGTCGAAGCGCAGGGTCTCCTCCACCCACTCCGGCACCCGGCTCGCATCCTCGAACACGTGCCTGGCCTCGCCCGGATAGCGAAAACCCCAGTACAGTGCGTTGCCGAGGAGTTTGGTGGTGGTCTCGTTGCCCGCCACCACCATCAGGAACATGAACGCGATGATCTCGTCGTCGGTGAGCCGGTCGCCGTCGATCTCCGCTTCGAGCAGGGCAGACGTGAGGTCCTCGGTCGGCTTCCTGCGGCGCTCGGCCAGCATGTCGGCGTAGTAGCCGACGAGGTAGAGCGACGCCTCCATCGCGGCGTGGGGCACGTCGAGGACGCCCTCCTCGCGGTGCACCACCAGGTCGGCGAGCCGCCGGAGTTCGACGCGGTCGGCCTCCGGAACCCCCATCAGCTCCGAGATCACGTCCATCGGAAGCTTGCCGGCGAACTCGCCGATCCAGTCGAACTCACCCGCCGCGAGCGCCGGGTCGAGGTATTGCCGGGTCAGATCCAGGATCCGCCCCTCGAGTTCGTTCACCCGCCTCGGGGTGAAGCCGCGGGACACCAGCTGCCGCATCCGCATGTGCCGCGGATCGTCCAGCGCGAGAAAGGACATCGTCTTGTGGGCGTGCGGGCCGTAGGCCGCAGGGTCGAGCGACACCCCGTTCGCGCTCGACAGGCGCTGGTTGTCGCGGAACGCCGCGACGACGTCCTCGTGCCGGGACAACGCCCAGAAGTCGAGTTCCTCGTTGTAGTAGAGGGGTGCTTCTTCCCGCAGTCTTCGATACGTGACGTACGGATCTTCGTGGAAGCCATAGTCGTACGGGTTGAACGTCACCGGATTGTGTGACACCCCGGGCATCGAGGCTGCGGTCATGGCATCTACTCCAGAATCAGCTTGGCGGAAGTTTCGAGTCGATCGGCGAATTGGGCGTAGGACCCGTATCCCATTCCGGCGCGGACCAGGCCGCCGGCGTACAGCAGCTCCAGCGCCTCGAGGACGTCGGGATCGTGGCCCTCGCCCAGTGCGGTGGCGAGGCGGTCGCGGATCTCCAGCCCGATGCGGGCGCGGAGGTGTTCCACGTCGGGGTCGCGGCCGAGCAGCGCGTTGGTGACGGCTCCGGCGAGTTCGGGTTCGTCCGCCACCAGGAGAGCGATGTGGCGGAGCACGGCGACCACACGTCCGGTGCGATCGAGTCCCTTGTCCACCGGCTGCGGTGAGGCGGCGAGGCGCCGCCAGAAGACCTCGGCGACGAGGTGCTCCTTGGACGAGAAGTACGTGTAGGCCGTCGCGGGCGCGACCCCGGCGATGCCGGCCACCGAGCGGACCGTGAGTCCCGCGAATCCCTCTTCGCGCAGTACTTCGACTGCCGCTTTGGTGAGGCGGTCGACGGTGTCGGCCTGCTTCTCGGTCAGACGGCGGCGGGTGGACTCGAAATTCATACTACTGGACACGTGTCTGGACGCTACTACAGTTACCGTCGGCTGGCAACGAAAATCGGACTCTCACACGGGACTGCGCGGGTGAATTCGCACGGGCATCGTCTTGATGCCGCTGATGAAATTCGACCGCAGCCGGACGACCGGCCCGGTGGGTTCCACGCGGTCGATCCGCGCGGTGAGGGTCTCGAACAGGATCTTCAATTCGAGCCGCGCCAGGTGGGCGCCGAGGCAGAAGTGCACCCCGCTACCGCCGAACGCGATCTGCGGGTTGGGGCTCCGGCCGATGTCGAACCGATACGGCTCGTCGAAGACGTCCTCGTCCCGGTTGGCGCTCGGGTAGTAGATCACCACCTTGTCGCCGGCCCTGACCAACCGATCGCCGATGTAGGCGTCCCGGGTGGCGGTGCGGCGGAAGTCCATCACCGGGGTCACCCACCGCAGGATCTCCTCCACCGCGCTCGCAGCCAGTTCCGGTTCGGACTGCAGTCGTCGCCACTGGTCGGGATGGTCGATGAAGGCCTGCATCCCACCGGCGGTCGCGTTGCGCGTCGTTTCGTTCCCCGCCACCACGAGCAGGACGAAGAACATGTTGAATTCCATCTCGGTGAGCGTGTCGCCGTTCTCGTCCGGCTGCACGAGCTTGGTGACGATGTCGTCGCGAGGCTCGATGCGGCGTTGCGCCGCAAGCTCGTTGGCGTACAGGAAGATCTCGGCCGCGGCCATCTCRCCGTCCGCCTGGGTGGTGCCGTACTCGGGATCGTCGAAGYCGATCATCCGGTTGGACCAGTCGTAGAGCTTGTCCACGTCCCCGGCGGGCGCACCCAGCAGCGCCGCGATGACCTCGAGCGGCAACGGCGCCGCTGCCTGGGGAACGAAGTCGACGTCGCGTGCGACGAGCAGCCGATCGACGATCCGGGCACAGATGTCACGGATGTGACCCTCGAGCACTTTGACTGTGCGCGGGGTGAATCCGCGGCTGACGAGCTGCCGCAGCCGGGTGTGATCGGGCGGGTCGAGGTTGACGAGCATGGCGGCCTGCTTCGCGCGGGTCTGCTCGTCGAAATCGTCGATCTGAGTGGTGCCCACCGCCGACGAGAACGTCGCGCTGTCGCGGGACACGGCGACGACGTCGGCATGCTTCGTCACCGCCCAGAACCCGGTGCCGTTCTCCTCGGGCTGCCAATAGACGGGTTCGCTCGCCCGCAGGTGGTCGAAGAACGCGTAGGGGACCCCTTCCGCGTAGACGTCGGGGGATTTGAGATCAATCCGAGACGCGGTCATACACTGCTCCTCGATCGATAAACGAATGGGATGCGTCTTAAACTACACACTTTCATTTGTAATGGAAGCCCTTATGCTGGGCCCATGGTGAAAGGGCAGAACGGACCGATCCGACGTCGCACACTCACGCGAGACAAGGTCGTGGATGCCGCGATCGAGATCATCGACGAACTCGGCTGGGAGTCACTGTCGATGACGAGTCTGTCCGCCCGGCTGAACGTCGTCACCGCGTCGCTCTACAACCACGTCCGCAACCTCGACGACATCCGCGGTGCGGTTCAGGTGCGCACCATGGCGGAGCTGGGTGCTCACCTGCGCGAGATCGCGATGGGGCGAAGCGGTCCCGACGGCCTCCGCGCGCTCGTCGACGCGCACCGCGTCTGGGCGACCGAGCATCCGCATCGGTATCAGACGCTGACCACCAGCCCGGTGGACCGGGACGCTTTCATCTCCGCCGCACTGGACGCCAACACGGCGCTGCGCACGATGCTGGCATCGTGCGGACTGCCGCCCGAGGACACCCTCGACGCGGCCGTGAGCATCTTCGCCGCCATGCACGGTTTCGTCATGCTCGTGAACACCGACTTCCTCGGCGACGAGCTGGACCTGGACTCGATCTACGAATCCGTGCTGCGGGGAGCACTGTCCAGCGTCGGGTGGCCGGAGCGAACGCACACCCCGTCCTGAAAGGCCACCACCCCTATTGTTGCCGTTCTCAGGCCCAGGCGTCAGAAGGGTTCGGCCGCCACGCCGAGATCGCCCAGATCACCACCACGTCGAGCGCGATGATGAGCACCGACCACCACGGGTAGTGCGGCAGCCATAGGAAATTGGCCACGATCGAGATCGCGGCGATCACGATCGCCGACACCCGGGCCCACGCGGCGCCGGTGAACAACGCGAGGCCGGTCACCGCGACCAACGCACCCAGCACGAGATGGATCCAGCCCCAGACCGTGAAGTCGAACTTGTAGAGGTACTCCACCCCCACCACGAACTCCTCGTTCTCATAGACCGCGGCGAGCCCTTGGAAGAACTGCAGGAGTCCGACGGTGACCATGATGACCGCTGCACCCATCGCGGTCCCCGCCGCGACGCCCTGTTTGACCGACGAACCTTCGGACATGACGCCCCTTCCTCGCCGCAACCCACTGCCGGGTGCATTCATTGTCCGCCGATCCGATGTGCGTTCGCGTCGAAACCGCGGGGTTTCCGACCCACCTGGAATCGGATTGCTCCGGCCGAGGAGGCCACCCGACACAGCCGGCGAGACCGTTCGGTTGCCGCGAATCCCTCGCGCGCCCCGGCCGCTCCGCTCGGTCCACAACTGCGCACCGAAAGTAAACGAACCGAATCGAGGCGATGTTCGCCAATTCCGGCTCGGACGGCACCGACTCGGAGTCGCCGCCCACCTGAACTGGCCACGCATGCTCACCCTCGGTACTGCGAGGAAACCGGGCGACGACATCACTCGAATTCGGGGGCCCGCCCACCGCCCCACAACTGCTCTGTGAGGTCCTGGAAGCACACGAACGTGACGGGGTCATCCTTCCTGCGCAACACCGACCTGCTCACCGCTGCACGCACAACGAAGCCTTCACGATGGGCGAGTTCGATTACCTTTCCCGCACAGTCCCGCAGCAACGCCACCGATGCGGGGCCGCCCGGCGACGACGCCGGAACGACCACGTCCGCGACCGAGCACCCGGCGAACCAGTGCTCGGGATACCCCAGCATCCGCTCGAGTGCCGGGTTGGCATGCACAATCACCCCCTCTTCATCGACAGCGAGGGCGGGAACCGGAAGCCGCTCGAGCAACCTCAGCGCCGGAAGCTGCTCCAAATAGCCCAGCGCGGTGTTCGGGTCCGACCGCCGCCTGTCCCTACCCGGCCCTGCCGACGCCCACCTCCGTCTCACCCAGCGGACCAACACATCGAACCGTGCCAGACCGAACAGTGGAGGCAACGTCGATCGTCGGCCAGATCGTCGAATTATTGTTGCCCGCGATCGTCCGTCACCAGCACATTCACCGGGAGGACTCTGTCGAACAATTTTGGTGCAAAACAACATACATTCTCTCCGTGCGTAATTCCGACACAAAGTGCTCGGTTATCCGCGGGCCTCTGCGTCAGCTTCATTGGGCCGCTTTCGCCCAGGCACAAGTCGATTCCACGAGCCGCTATCCGCCGCCAGGGCGAAGTGATTACCGAAAATCATTGCGCTCGTGTTATTTTCGACCTTGATTCGTACGCGGTGTCGCCCGCCGCGTACGGCGGGACGATTTCACTCGCCCGTGCGGGACGCGGGTTCTGCCGATGTAGGCGTCGAGTTCCCGCGGCGTGATGCATTCCATAGTAGCGGCACGGGGTCCGAAAGACTTATCGCTACGGGACGTAGGGCTGATCTTTCCGGGACACGTCGCCGGCCGCCTACGACGAAGTCGTCGCCCATGTGATGCCGGACAATTCAGATCACCGCTCACCGTGAGCGGAACCCACCAACTCCGCCAGCTCGTCGAGCGACCACGGCGGCTCGGTCTCGTGGTCGCGGTAGGCCAGGACCGTCGGAGCCGGCCGGTCGAATCTGCCGACGAAGCCCCCTGATCCGGCGAAGATCCCGCCGGTGATGCCGGCGGCGAGATCGCTGGCCAGGAACGCGTACAGCTGAGCGACGTAGTCGGCGGGTGCCGGATGCAGCGAGCCGTAGCGCGTTGCGTCGTCGAGCATCCCCCGCCCGTGCAGTTCCTCGATGTGCTGCTCGTACTCCGCCCCCACGGACAGGCGGGTCCTGGCACCCGGGCACACGACGTTGGCGCGGACGCCGGACTCGGCCAGTTCGGCCGCGATCGCGAGGGTCAGGCTGTTGACCGCCCCCTTGCCGGCGGGATATCCGGTTCCGCCGTAGTCGCCGAGGAACGCAAACGAACTCGTGTTCACGATCGCTCCGCGCCCCCGTTCGGCCATCAGAGGCGCCACGGCCCGGCACGTGCGGAACGTCGCCGTCAGGTGCGCATCGACGAGTTCGCCCCACTGCTCGTCGGTGACGGTGAGGATGGACGACCCGGCAGGCTCCGCGACGCCGGCGCAGTTGATCAGGACGTCCACCTGGCCGAACGCGCATTCCGCTGCGTCGACCAGCGCCTCCGCGACGCCGTCGGCGGCGGCCGAACCAGCCACCGCTATCGCCCGGCCACCGCCGAGCACGATCTCGCCGGCCACCTTCTCCGCCGCATCGGGATCACGGCCGTTGACCACCACGCCGGCCCCCTCGGCCGCGAGCGCGTGCGCGACGGCCCGGCCGATCCCCCGGCTCGAGCCGGTGACGACGGCGCCTCGCCCGTCCAGCCGTCTCTCCTCGCGTGAATTCATCGCACCTCCGTCGAACTCGTCATTGCGGCATCCAGTTGTTCAAACTATAGTCCAGACACATGTCCAGTTTTCGGAGATCGCTGTGACACTCACCCGATTCGGAAGCGAAAATCCATGACTCTGCGCCCCACCGACAGCTCTGCTCTCCTGATCGACGGCGAACTGATTCCCGGTTCCGGCGGCACGTTCGAGGTGATCAACCCGGCCACCGAGGAGGTACTCGGGAGGGCCGCCGACGCCACCGCGTCCGACATGGACGCCGCGATCGTCGCGGCCCGGCGAGCCTTCGACGACACCACGTGGTCCCGCGACCACGCCTTCCGCGCCCGCTGCCTGCGACAGCTGCGCGACGTACTGCAGTCCCACGTCGAGGAACTACGCGACATCACCATCGCCGAGGTCGGCGCCCCCGCCTTCCTCACCAGCGGACCGCAACTCGAAGGCCCGGTCGCCGACCTCGGATATTTTGCAGACCTCGCCGAAAGCTATTCCTGGGAACAGGATCTGGGCATCGCCGAGCCGATGGGCATCAAGACCCGCCGACGCGTCCTCAAGGAGGCCGTCGGCGTGGTCGGGGCCATCACGCCGTGGAACTTCCCGCACCAGATCAACTTCGCCAAGATCGGCCCCGCACTCGCGGCCGGCAACACGGTGGTCCTCAAACCCGCGCCCGACACTCCCTGGTGCGCCGCCCTCGTCGGGCACCTGATCGCCGAGGAGACCGACCTCCCGGCCGGCGTGGTCAACATCGTCACGTCGAGCGACCATTCCCTCGGCGCTCAGCTCTCCACCGACCCCCGCGTCGACCTCGTGTCGTTCACCGGTTCGACCGCCACGGGCAAGGCCGTCATGGCGGCGGCGTCCGAGTCGCTGAAGAAGGTCTTCCTCGAACTCGGCGGCAAATCGGCGTTCATCGTGCTCGACGACGCCGACCTCGCGGGTGCGTGCGGGGTCGCCGCGTTCACAGTGTCCACCCACGCGGGGCAGGGCTGCGCCATCACCACCCGGCTGCTCGTTCCCCGCGACAAGTACGACGAGGCGGTCGAGGCCACGGCCCGGACCCTGGGCGGATTGCAGGCGGGCGATCCCAGGAAGCCCGGCACCATCTGCGGTCCCCTCATCTCCGCGCGGCAACGCGCCCGCGTCGAGGACTACCTGCGGCTCGCGCGGGAGGAAGGCGGCACGATCGTGGTCGGTGGCGGCCGACCGGCCGATCAGGACCGTGGATTCTTCGTCGAACCCACCCTGATCACCGGCCTCGACAACACCGCCCGGGTGGCTCGGGAAGAGATCTTCGGACCCGTGCTGGTGATCATTCCCCACGACGGCGACGAGGACGCGATCAGCATCGCCAACGACTCGCCGTACGGGCTGTCCGGGTCGGTGTGGGGCACGGACCCCGCACGCGTGAAGCGAGTGGTCGACGGCGTGCGCACCGGAACACTCAGCGTCAACGGCGGCGTCTGGTATTCCGCCGACGCCCCGTTCGGCGGTTACAAGCAGTCCGGAATCGGCCGCGAGATGGGTGTGGCCGGATTCGAGGAATACCTGGAAACCAAGCTGGTCGCGGAACCGGCCCAATAGTACGCCGGCGAGCCGGCCCGACAACACAGGAGTCAATCGATATGGGACGTTTCGACGGGAAGACCGCCATCGTCACCGGCGCCGCGCAGGGCATCGGCGAGGGCTACGCGCGCGCCCTCGCCCGCGAGGGCGCGAACGTGGTGGTGGCCGATCTCAATGCGGAGCTCGGCCAGACGGTGGCCAAGCAGATCAGCGCGGACGGCGGGACTGCGGTGTTCAAGGACGTCGACGTCGCCGAAGAGGACTCGGCGAAGCAACTCGCCGAGTTCACGGTCGAGAAGTTCGGCGGCATCGACCATCTCGTGAACAACGCCGCGATCTACGGCGGCATGAAGCTCGATCTCCTCATCACCGTGCCGTGGGACTACTACAAGAAGTTCATGGCCGTGAACTTCGACGGCGCCCTCAACGTGACCCGCGCGGTGTGGCCGCACATGAACAGCGGCGGTGGCGGGTCGATCGTCAACCAGTCGTCCACGGCTGCTTGGCTGTACTCGGGTTTCTACGGACTCGCGAAGGTCGGGATCAACGGCCTCACCCAGCAACTCGCCCACGAGGTGGGTGGCATGAACATCCGGGTCAACGCCATCGCGCCCGGACCGATCGACACCGAAGCCACCCGCACCGTCACGCCGGGAAATATGGTGGCAGACATGGTCAAGACGTTGCCGCTGAAGCGGATGGGCACCCCCGACGACCTCGTCGGCGCCTGCCTGTTCCTGCTCTCCGACGAGGCGAGCTGGATCACCGGGCAGATCTTCAACGTCGACGGCGGACAGATTTTTCGATCATGACCACGACCGAGCAGGTATCCGTCGGCTACATCGGCCTCGGCAACATGGGTGCGCCCATGGCCAAGCGGCTGCTGGACCGCCCCGGCGGGCTCATCGTGTGCGACACCCGGCCGGAGGCACTGGAACCGTTCGGCAAGGCGGGCGCGAAGGTGACGTCGAGTCCGCGGGAGGTGGCGGAGAACGCGGACGTCATCTCCGTGACCGTGCTGAACGACGAGCAGGTGCGCGCGGTCGTCACACAGCTCCTCGACACCGCGCGGCCGGGCACCGTCGTGGCAGTGCATTCCACCATCAGCGACGTCACCGCCGTCGAACTCGCCGACCGTTGCCGTGCGCACGGCGTCGACCTGATCGACGCGCCCGTGAGTGGCGGCGCACCCGGCGCCCACAAGGGGAAGCTCGCAGTGATGGTCGGGGCGAGCGACGACGCGTTCGAGAAAGTGCGGGAGCCGTTCGGGCACTGGGCCGAACTCGTCGTGCACGCCGGAGACGTGGGCGCGGGAACGCGGATGAAGCTGGCCCGCAACCTGCTGCACTTCGTCTCGTTCACGGCCGCCGCCGAGGCGCAGCGGCTCGCCGAGGCCGCCGGTCTCGACATCACCGAACTCGGGAAGGTCGTCCGGCACACCGACGCGATCACCGGTGGCGCCGGAGCGATCATGCTCCGCGACACCACCGACGCGCTCGACGAGACCGACAACTGGTACCCGATCATGACCCACGTCCGCGATCTCGGGGAGAAGGACCTGTCGCTGGCGATCGGGCTCGGCGAACGACTCGACGTCGCGCTGCCGCTCGCCCGGCTCGCGCTCACGGGCCTGGGTCCTGGACTCGGCGTCGACAGCACCGTGGACAAGAAGGAGCAACCATGACCGACGACACCCGCACCCGTGGCCTGGCCATGATGGAGAAGGTCTACGGATTCGAGATGCAGGACGGGCCCGGCGCGCATTTCGCCGTCACCGCCGACCACCTGTTCGCCGACATCTGGTCGCGGCCCGGGCTGAGCATCCGCGACCGCCGGCTTCTCCTCCTCGGTGCGCTCACCGCGCAGGGGCTCGTCGACGTCGCCGAGATCCAGGTGGGGGCGGCCCTGCACAACGAGGAACTGGACGAGGACCAACTCCGGGAGATCGCACTGTTCCTGTGCCACTACGTGGGCTGGCCGTTGGGGACGAAACTCGACTCGATGATCGGCGGGGTGCTACACAAGCGGAAGAAAGCGGCCAGAGCGGCCGCCCCGGACGCAGAGGCCACATGAGCACCGAATACCTGACACCAGAGCTTCTCCGACTCGCCGACTCCACGCCCGGATTCATGCCGGAGGACGAGGGGACGGCCCTGCACGAGGCCGCGATGCAGTACCTGTCTCCCGGCGGGGTGGGCGTCGAGATCGGCACGTACTGCGGCCGTTCGACGATCTATCTCGGGGCGGCGGCAAAGGCGCGGGCCGCCCGCATCGTCACGATCGATCACCATCACGGTTCCGAGGAGCATCAGCCCGGCTGGGAATATCACGAACCGGCGTTCGTCGACCCGCATACCGGCCTGCTCGACACGGTCGGCCGGTTCCGGCACACGATGGCCGATTCCGGGCTCGAGGACTACGTCGTGGGTGTGCTGGGCCGGTCGTCGACGGTGGCGACGTTCTGGCGCACTCCCGTGAACTTCGTGTTCATCGACGGCGGCCACACGTCGGAGGCGGCGTCGGCGGATCTCGAGGGGTGGGTGCCGTGGGTGAACGTCGGCGGCGCCCTGGTGATCCACGACGTGTTCCCGGACCCGGCGGACGGCGGGCGACCGCCGTTCGAGATCTACGAACGGGCGCTGGGGACAGGGCAATTCAAGGAGACATCGGTCACCGGGTCGCTGCGCGTTCTCGAGCGGGTGGGCGGTCAGACAGGCGAACCGCTGGCGTGACAGTAGTCGCCGCAGCGGTCGAGGCCGATCGGTAGTCCCACGGGCAGCGCCGCGTCCCGGAAGATCCCGTGTCCGGGCGTGGTGCGGGACAACGCGTCCGCGGCGAGGATCATCGCCCCGCCCGTCCACGTGGTCTGCTCGACCGGCCACCGCTTGCCGTCGCTGTAGACGAGCCCCGTCCAGTACGAGCCGTCCGGATCCCGCAGGTGCTGCATGGCGGTGAACTGCGCGAGCGCGCGGCTGTGTTCCCCCATCGCGTCGAGCGCCAGCACCAGTTCACACGTTTCGGCGCCGGTCACCCACGGCCGGTGGTCCACGCAGCGGATGCCGAGCCCCTCGACCACGAAGTCGTCCCACCGCGACGCGATGCGGTCCGACGCGACCTCACCGCGGACTGCACCCCCGAGGATCGGGTAGTACCAGTCCATCGAGTATTCGTCCTTGATCGCGAACGACTCCGGGTGCTGCCTGATCGCGTGACCCAGGGTGTATTTCGCGAACTCCCATTCCGGCTGCGGGTCGTCGACCAGCCGCGCGAGGAGCAGCCCGCAGTGCAGGCTGTGGTGAATGCTGGAGTTCCCGGTCAGCAGCGCCTCGGGGCAGTCCTGTCCGTTCTCGCCGCGGGCCCACCAGATTTCGCCGCTCGACGACTGCATGTCGACGACGAAATCGAGACCGCCCTGCACGGACGGCCACAGGGCGTCGACGAAATTCCGGTCACCGGTGACGAGGTAGTGGTGCCACACCCCCACCGCGAGGTAGGCGCAGAAGTTGCTGTCGGAATCGTGATTCTCCACGGCCCCGTCGCGGAACTTCATCGGCCACGAACCGTCCGGTCGTTGCGTGCGCCGCGACCACTCGTACGCGCCCTCCGCCTCGTCGGTCAGGCCGGCGACGGTGAGTGCCATGGCGGATTCGACGTGATCCCACGGGTCGGTGTGCCCACCGGGAAACCACGGCAGCGCCCCCGACGACTCCTGCGCTGCCGCGATCGACCGTGCCGTCTGCCTGACCTGGCTCTCCGACAACACGTTCGGTACCGACGGGACGCCGGCGGCTCTCACCGCGGCGCCTTCACCACGCTCGGTACCCTCGGCTTCTCGAGGTAGAACACGACGCTCTTGCCGACCACGGGGTTGAGGACCTTCTCCGCGGTGCGCGTGAGCCAGGGGGCTTTCATCATGTCCCACACCAGAACCTGGTGATACGCCTTCGCGAGGGGGTTGTCGTTGTTCTCCACCCCCACCGCGCACTTGAGCCACCAGTACGGTGAATGCAGGGCGTGGGCGTGATCCCGTCCCCGGACCTGCAGGCCGGCGGCCGTCAGCTTCTCCGCCAGCTCGTCGGCGCGATAGATGCGGACGTGGCCACCCTCCACCTCGTGGTACGCGTCGGACAGCGCCCAGCAGATCTTCTCCGGCAGCCACCGCGGAACCGTCACCGCCGCAACACCACCCGGCTTGAGAATGCGGGCCAGCTCGGCGATGGCCCGGCCGTCGCGGGGCACGTGTTCGAGGACCTCGGAGATTAGGACCACGTCGAACGTCGCATCCTCGTACGGCAGGTTCAGCGCGTCGCCGACCTCCACCCGAGCCGCGGCTCCCGCCGGGACCTCACCGACCTCGGCCATCGCCACGAACATCTTCTCGACGTCCGCGAGTTCGTCGGCGTTCTGGTCGAAGGCGATGACGTCGGCGCCGCGTCGATACAGCTCGAACGAGTGCCGCCCGGCGCCCGCCCCGATGTCGATCACCTTGTCGCCGGGCTTCACACCCAGCCGGTCGAAGTCCACGGTCAGCACGGTCGGCCTCCTTGACGGGTCTGCGCTATCGCATCGGCATAGGTCTGCGCGGTTTTCGCGGCCACGGCGGCCCAGCTGTAGCGCTCGAGCACGCGTCGACGGCCACCGTCACCGAGCCGGGCCCGGCGCTGCGGATCATCGAGTAACGCGCCCAGCACGTCCGCGAGTTCCTGGGGGTCGCCGGGCGTCACGAGCACACACGCCTCCTCGTCCGTTCCCACCACCTCGGGAATGGCGCCGGCGCGGCTCGCCACCAACGGGGTGCCGCACGCCATCGCCTCGACGGCGGGCAGCGAGAAGCCCTCGTACAGCGACGGGACGCACGCGACGTCGGCCGACGCCAGCAGCGACGCCAGTTCGGCGTCGTCGATACCCGACACCGTCCGGACGACGTCGCCGATGGCCAGCTCCTCGATGAGCTTCTCCGTCACTCCCCCGGGCGCGAGCTTGGTGACCAGCACCAGTTCGACGGCGCGCTCGGTGTGCACCTTCGCGACCGCCTCGAGGAGCGTCGACACCCCCTTGAGGGGCATGTCGGCGCTGGCGACGCACACGACGCGGCCCGGAACCCGTGCGGCGGCCGGGGGTCGGAAGACCTCGGTGTCCACACCCAGCGGGATGGTCTGCAGGTTGCCGGCGGGTACGTCGAAGGCCGCGCTGATGTCGTCGGCGGAGGACTGCGACACCGTCAGCAGCGTGGGGATGGCACCCGCCACCCGCTTCTGCATCCGCAGAAATCCGTACCAGCGCCGGACCGTCACCTGGCGCCACCACTTCGCCGACGCCAGGTCCAGCTCGCGGTCGCGGGTGATCGGATGATGGATGGTGGCGACGACGGGGAGTCCGGCCTTCTGGAGTTGCAGCAGCCCGTAGCCGAGGCACTGGTTGTCGTGCACCACGTCGAACTCGTCGGCGCGCTCCTTCAGCAGTCGCGCAGCGCGGAGGCTGAACGTGAGCGGCTCCGGGAACCCGGCCGTCCACATGGTCGCGACCTCGAGCACGTCGACGGCGTCGCGGAACTCGCGCGGGTGCGGCGTTCTGAACGGATCCGGCTCGCGATACAGGTCGAGGCTGGGGACCTTCGTCAGCGTCACCCGCGGGTCGACGTCCGGGTACGGCTGCCCCGAGAACACCTCGACCTGATGGCCGAGTTCGACCAGCTCACGGCTGAGATGGCGTACGTACACACCCTGCCCACCACAGTGGGGCTTGCTTCGATACGACAAGAGTGCGATGCGCACGGACTTCGGCCTCTCCTCGAGCAGTTGGCAAGCAATACTAGAACACGTTCCTACTCGGGTGTGCCCTCATCCCATCCAACCGCACTCACTCACCCCACCGCGGTCGACTCGCGCAATCCCTCGAGTTTTCCGGCCAGGCGCCCCAAGTACGCCAGGACGTCTTCCTCGCTCCGGTCGGGCAGTCCGTACACGACCTCGGTGACGCCGAGGTCCTTCCACCGCCGCAGTTTGTCCATGTCCGGCTTGCCGTCGAGCACGACGATCCGCGGTTCGCCGTCCCGGCCGGCCTCCCGCCACATCCGCTGTAGCGTGGCGACGCGGTCGTCGATGTCCTGCTCGATCGGAGTGGTCATCCACCCGTCGGCCGATTTCACGATCCATCGGAAGTTCTTGTCGTTGCCGGCGGCGCCGACGATCACCGGAGGCACCCGGGACGGCTTGGGCCACGCCCAGCTCGGACCGAAGCTCACGAACTCGCCGTCGTAGGACGCCTCGTCCTGCGTCCACAGCGCACGCATCGCCTCGAGGTACTCGCGCAGCATCGTCCGGCGTCGTCCGGGCGGAACGTTGTGATCGGTGAGCTCGTCGAGATTCCACCCGTACCCCACGCCGAGGATGACCCGTCCGCCGCTGAGGTGGTCGAGGGAGGCGATCGACTTGGCCAGCGTGATCGGGTCGTGCTCGACCGGCAGCGCCACCGACGTCCCCAGTTCGATCCGCTCCGTGACCGCCGACGCCGACGCCAGCGCCACCCACGGGTCGAGGGTGCGCATGTAGCGGTCGTCGGGCAGCGACGCGTCGCCTGTCTGAGGATGCGCCGCATCGCGTTTCACCGGAATGTGCGTGTGCTCGGGCACGTAGAACGAGTCGAATCCGTTTGCCTCTGCACCCCTCGCAGCCGAGGCCGGCCCGATCCCGCGGTCACTCGTAAACAACGTAATGCCGAATTTCACGAATTCTCCTTGGCCGTGAGCCTTTTCCTTCTTGCACACTAACTTCTGGACACCTGTTTATCAATGTGTCCAAACAACTCTCCAGTTCTCCACGCAGCCGGACGAACGGGACGCTCGTTCGACCTGAGGCGACGGGCGTCCCGTTCGTCCGGTGCAGGTGAGTGGCAATGCGTGCCCCAGCACACTTCGCCACTCACCTGCTCAGGCGCCGTAGACCGGGAGCGGGGTTTCGGCCTTGGCGAGGAGGTCGGCGACGACGGGYCCGATCTCCTTCGGTTCCCAGCGCGCACCCTTGTCCTGGGTGGGGCCGTGCCGCCAGCCCTCGGCGACGGTGATCTTGCCTCCCTCCACCTCGAACACGCGTCCGGTGACGTCCTTCGACTCCGTGCTGCCCAGCCACACGACGAGCGGGGAGATGTTCTCCGGCGCCATCGCGTCGAACCCCTCCTCGGGCGCGGCCATCGCCTCCGCCATCGCGCCRCCCGCGCCGACSGTCATCCGGGTGCGTGCGGCCGGGGCGATCGCGTTGACGGTGACACCGTAGTTGTTCAGTTCCGCGGCCGCCTGAATGGTCATCTCCGCGATCCCCGCCTTCGCGGCGGCGTAATTGCCCTGCCCGATCGAACCCTGCAGTCCGGCACCGGAACTGGTGTTGACGATCCGGGCGTCGACCGGGTTGCCCGCCTTCGCCTCGGCCCGCCAGTACGCGGCGGCGTGGCGCAGCGTCGCGAAATGCCCCTTCAGATGCACACGCACGACGGCGTCCCACTCCTGCTCRCTCATCCCGACGAGCATGCGGTCGCGCAGGAACCCGGCATTGTTCACCAGCACGTCCAGGCGCCCGTACGTGCCGATGGCGGTGTTGATCAGGTTCTCGGCGCCGGCCCAGTCCGCGACGTCGTCACCGTTGACGACGGCCTCGCCGCCCGCGGCGACGATCTCCGCGACCACCCGTTCGGCCGGACTCTCCCCGGTGGCGGAACCGTCGAYRCCSGCKCCGATGTCGTTGACCACCACCTTGGCGCCCTCGGCGGCGAACGCCAGCGCRTGGGCGCGTCCGATTCCGCGYCCGGCGCCCGTCACGATGACGACSCGACCGTCGACCACTCCACTCATGCCTTCTCCTCTGTAGATGCTGTCGCTGTAGATGCTGTCGCTGCCGCCAGGAAGGCGGGACGTTCTCCGCCGCCGTGGACGGTCAGTGTCGAACCGCTGACGTACGCCGCCAGCGGTGAAGCCAGGAACACCGCGCAGTTGCCGATGTCCTCGGGGCAGGCCATCCGGCCCAGCGGGACCGTGTCCCCGACCGCCGCGATCCCCGCCTCGTCGCCGTAGTGCAGATGCGCGAGTTCGGTGCGGACCAGGCCGACGACCACCGAGTTGACCCGCACCTTGGGCGCCCACTCGACCGCGAGACTGCCGGTGAGACTGTCGACCCCCGCCTTCGCCGCACCGTAYGCCGCGGTCCCGGGCGACGGTCGCGAGCCGCTGACGCTGGAGATGTTCACGATCGCACCACCSGARTCCTGYTTCTGCATCACCGCATTCGCGACCTGCGACACCAGCAGCGGGGCGAGCAGATTCAGCTCGACGATCTTGGAGTGGAACTTCGGACTCGCCTCCGCSGCGAGCGCGAACGGTGCGCCGCCGGCATTGTTGACCAGGACATCGAGCCGGCCGTGCCGCTCGACGATCCGRTCGACGAGACCCTGCACCTGCCCCGGATCACGGATGTCGCACGGCAGGAATTCGACCRCCCGGCCGTCCACCTCCACCGGCGCCTCCCCCGGCCGGCGGGCGCAGGCCACCACCGTCGCACCCGCCCGCAGGAACGTGCGGCTGATGCCGGCGCCCACCCCGCGAACACCGCCGGTCACGAGCACGATCGCCCCGTTCAGACCTGAATCCACGAATACCTCCGCTGTTGCATGTTCTCGCAGGCCCAGCTCAGAGCTGTCCGGCCCGCACATGTGCTAACTTACCAAGCAATCGCTTGGTTCGGTATAAGACGTTAGGAACATGCCATGGGCATCACCTCCACCACCGACGGAGACGGCATCACCACGGTCACCGTCGACTACCCGCCCGTGAACGCCATCCCGTCCCGGGGCTGGTTCGAGTTGGCCGACGCCGTACTCGACGCGGGCCGGAATCCGGACACCCACGTGGTGATCCTGCGAGCGGAGGGACGCGGGTTCAACGCCGGCGTCGACATCAAGGAAATGCAGGCCACCGACGGTTACGGCGCGCTGGTCGACGCCAACCGGGGCTGCGCGGCCGCGTTCGCCGCCGTCTACGACTGC
>NZ_JBFUGT010000032.1:0-52932 GCF_056402775.1 Rhodococcus sp. P3_B8 | reverse complement strand
CGACATTCCGAAGGCCACCACGAAGAGGTTGGCGGCGACGAGGGCGATAGGACCCTGCAGTCCGGTCAGCTGCGGCGTCGTGACGCCGTCCACCACGGTGGTGGACGCGGTGCCGAAGATGAACGCCATGGTCGCGAGCGTCACGGCCATACCGGCGGAGCCGATGATCAGCAGCGGCCGCCGGCCCACCCGGTCGATGTAGGCGACGGCGATGAGGGTGGTGGCGATGTTGACCACCGACGTGATGACCGTGATCTGCAGTGAGCTGCCCTCGTCGAAGCCGACTGCCTGCCACAGGACGCTGGAGTAGTAGAAGATCACGTTGATACCGACGAACTGCTGAAAGACGGAGAGTCCGATACCGATCCAGACGATCGGCATCAGGCCGAACGCGGAGCCCTTCAGATCACGGATCGACGGTTGCGTCTCGCGGGCCAGCGTCGAGCGGATGCTCTCGATCTTGAGGTCCAGGCCCTTCTCGCCGAGCAGGACCGCGAGGATGCCGCGGGCCTCACCGAGGCGGCCCTGGGCGATCAGGTAGCGGGGAGATTCGGGAATCGTCAGCGACAGCAGTCCGTAGGCCAGTGCGGGCACGCACATCGCGAGGAACATCCAGCGCCAAGCCTCGAGCCCGAACCAGAGTTCTTCCTGCGACCCGCCGGCGAGGGCCGCGAGGGCGTAGTCGACCAGGAGCGAGACGAAGATGCCCGTGACGATCGCGAGTTGCTGCAGCGACCCGAGACGTCCGCGCACCCGGGCGGGCGAGATCTCGGCGATGTAGGCGGGTGCGATGACCGAGGCCAGACCCACACCGATGCCGCCGACGATCCGGAACGTCACCAGCATCTCGACGTTGGCCGCGAATCCGGTGCCGATGGCGCTCAGCAGGAACATCACCGCAGCGGCCCGCATGGTGACGAGGCGTCCGTACCGGTCGGCGATCCGCCCGGCCAGCATCGCTCCCGCCGCGGCGCCCAGCAGTGCCGAGGCGATCGCGAATCCGAGGAGAGCGGAATCGACCTGGAACTTGCCCTCGATCGCCGACACCGCGCCGTTGATGACTGCGCTGTCGTAGCCGAAGAGCAACCCGCCGAGTGCGGCGACGACCGCGATACGGACGGGAACCGAAGTGCCCTCTGCTGTGTCGCCGGGCGATTCCGCACCGGGCAACAGGACGTTTTCAGTCATGGGACTCCTCGTGAGCAAGGGGGTGATCGAGTCTCGGATCGAGCCGAGGCCTGCGCGAGAGCGCATTCGTTGTGGTGCGGAACACAGTAAGCAACGAAACAGGGAACCGTCAAGATATGAACACAAATAGGCGACCTTCACCGGAGATATGTTCATAAATGAACGAGGCTACCGTGACGTGCGCAGAGTTCACCCCACAAGCTGGCGGGAGACTTCAGCGGCGAACAGTCAGGCCGGAAGCGCGGATCGCAGACCCAGCGCGACGGCGCCGAGCACCTGCGCCCGGGGGCCGAGTTCGGCGACGCGGATGTCCAGGGAACGGACCGCGCTGGGCACCGCGTAGCGGCCGACGACCTCGCGCATCGGCCCGAGCAACAGTTCGCCGGCCAGCGCGAGTTCGCCGCCGATGACGAGTCGTTCGGGATTGACGAGGTTGCACAGGCTCGCCACCGCGACCCCGACGTGCCGCCCCGTGTCGGCGAGCACCCGGATGCAGGCGGCGTCGCCGCCCTCGGCCATCGCGACGATGTCGGCGATGGTGAGATCGGGGCCGCGACTCGGTGCGAGCAGTCCGATCACGACGTGCGAGGCGACGAGGGTCTCGAGGCAGCCGCGGTTGCCGCAGCGGCATACCTGACCGAACTCGTCGAGTGTCAGGTGGCCGATTTCGCCTGCGGTGCCGCCTCTTCCGCGGTACAGCCGGCCGTCGAGGACGAGCCCGGCTCCCACACCGTCGGACAGTTTGATGTAGGCGAGATCGGTGGTTCCCCGGCCCGCTCCCCACATGTGTTCGGCGAGCACGCCGAGGTTCGCGTCGTTGTCGACGTGCACCGCGGTGCCGAGATACTCCGACGCGATGGCGGCCGCGTCGACACCGACCCACCCGGGCAGGATCGACGGGCCGCCGACCTCGCCGGTGTCGGTCTCGAGCGGCGCGGGCAGACCCATTCCGACCGCGAGGACGGACGTACGGTCGCAGCCGAGTCGATCGAGGGCCGCGTCGAGAAGAGCGCCCGCCTGCACCACGCCATCCTCGGCGCGGTGCCCGGCACCGAGTTCGACGCGCTCCTCGGCGAGCACCTCGTGTGCCATGTCGGCGACGGCCACGGTGAGATGCCGGTGCCCGAAGTCGATCCCGACCGCGAGCCCCAGCTTGCGGGTCAGTCGCACCGCGCGGCCCCGCTGGCCGGGGTGGTCGCCGCCCGGCACGGCGACCATCCCGGCCGCGGTCAATTCCTTGACCATGTTGGACACGGTGGCGGGAGCCAACCCGGTGCGACGCGCGATCTCCGCCTGGGTGAGCTCACCCGACGTCTGGAGCGCGCGGACCACGCGGTGCTGGTTGGCGGACTTCAGCGAGGACTGAGAACCCGGCCTCTGGGAGTCACCGTTGTCACTGTCGCGCACGAATTCACCGTACCGCGCCGCTTCTCCTGCTACCGGGCGAGTGCCGCCGCCTCACGCGCGAGGCCGCTGATCCGGTCCCAGTCCTTCTTCTTCACGGCGTCGGCGGGCGTGAGCCAGGATCCGCCGACGCAGCCGACGTTGGGCAGCGACAGGTAGTCGCCGACGTTCGACGTCGAGATGCCGCCGGTGGGGCAGAACCGTGCCGCCGGAACGGGTGAGTGGATCGAGCCGAGGAACTTCGCGCCACCCGACGCCTCGGCGGGGAAGAACTTGAGTTCGCGATAGCCGTGCTCGAGCAGGAAGAGCACCTCGGAGACCGTCGCCGCGCCCGGGAGGTGCGGCAGTCCGGTCTCCGTCATGGCCTTCAGCAGAGTTTCGGTGCTACCCGGCGACACCAGGAACTGTGCTCCCGCGTCGGCCGCCTGCGCAGCCTGCACCGGTTCCACGATGGTGCCCGCGCCGACGCAGATCTCCGGCACCTCGCTCGCGATCGCCTTGATGGCGTCGAGAGCACACGGCGTGCGCAGGGTCAGTTCGATCATCGGGATGCCGCCGGCCACCAGCGCGCGAGCCACCGGCACTGCGTCGCCGAGGTCGTCCACGACGACGACGGGGATGACCGGGACGCGGTCGAGGAGGGAGGGGCTGTTCGTCACTGAAATACTCCTTAGACGGGTTGGGGGTGGAAAACGCTGGCGCCCTGGGTCGCCGGTCCGACAGCGGCGCGCAGGCCGGCGAAGAGTTCGCGCCCCGTACCGACCCATTCGTCGGCGCCCAGTGCACGACCGGTCGCCGGGCGGGCGGCCAGTTCCTCGTCGTCGAGGTGCACGTTCACGGAGCCGGTGACGGCGTCGACGGTCAGGACGTCACCGTCACGCACACGCGCGAGCGGTCCGTCCACGGCCGCCTCGGGGGTCAGGTGGATGGCCGCCGGAACCTTCCCGGAGGCACCGGACATCCGGCCGTCCGTGACCAGCGCGACCTTCCGGCCCTGGTCCTGCAGAACGCCGAGAACCGGGGTGAGCTTGTGCAATTCGGGCATCCCGTTGGCGCGTGGGCCCTGGTACCGGAGTACGGCCACGAAATCGCCGGTCAACGTGCCCGCCTCGAACGCGGCGAGGAAGTCGAGCTGATCGTCGAAGACCCTGGCCGGAGCGGTCACCACGCGGTGGTCCGGGTGGACGGCCGACGTCTTCATCACGCAGGAACCGAGGTTTCCGGTCAGCATCTTGAGCCCGCCGTTGACGTCGAACGGATCTTCCGGTCCGCGCAACACGCTGGTGTCGAGGCTGATTCGCGTACCCGGCTGCCATTCGACGCCCTCGCCCGACAGCTTCGGTTCCTCGGTGTAGCGGCGGAGCCCGGGGCCGACGACGGTCTTCACGTCCTCGTGCAGCAGTCCCGCGTCCAGCATCGAGGACACGACGTAGCCGAGTCCACCGGCCGCGTGGAAGTGGTTCACATCGGCCGAGCCGTTGGGGTAGATCCGGGCGAGCAGCGGCACCACCGCGGACAACTCGGACAGGTCGTCCCACGTGAGCGTGATTCCGGCGGCGCGGGCGATCGCCACGAGGTGCATCGTGTGATTGGTCGAACCGCCGGTGGCGAGCAGCGCCACGCAACCGTTGACCACGGCCTTCTCGTCGACGACCTCGCCGACCGGCGTGTAGTCGTCGCCGAGTGCGGTGAGACCGGTGACGCGCCTTCCCGCCTCCGACGTCAGTGCGTCACGCAGCGGGGTACCGGGGTTCACGAAGCTCGACCCGGGCAAGTGCAGGCCCATCACCTCCATGAGGAGCTGGTTGGAATTGGCCGTGCCGAAGAACGTGCACGTGCCCGCGCCGTGGTAACTCGCCGCCTCCGCGTCGAGCAGCTCCTCGCGTTCGGCCTTACCCTCCGCGTACAACTGCCGCACGCGCGACTTCTCGTTGTTGGGCAGACCGGACGTCATCGGACCGGCCGGGACGAAGATCGTCGGCAGGTGACCGAAACCCAGAGCGCCGATGAGCATCCCCGGCACGATCTTGTCGCACACTCCGAGCATGAGGGCGCCGTCGAACATGTCGTGGGACAGTCCGATCGCCGTCGCCATCGCGATGACGTCGCGGCTGAACAGCGACAGCTGCATGCCGTCGCGGCCCTGAGTGATGCCGTCGCACATCGCGGGGACACCGCCGGCGAACTGGGCGATGCCACCGGCCTCCATGACCGCGGCCTTCAGCTGCCGCGGAAAGTGCTCGAACGGCTGGTGCGCCGACAGCATGTCGTTGTACGACGAGACGATCGCGATATTGGGCTTGACGAAGCTGCGCAGCGCCTTCTTGTCGGCCGGGCCGGACGCGGCGAAGCCGTGTGCGAGGTTCGCGCAGGCCAGCTTGCCGCGCGCCGGGCCGCGGTCCCCCGCCGCCCGGATACGGTCGAGGTAGACCGTGCGCTCGGGTTTGCTGCGCTCGATGATGCGTTCGGTGACGGCGGCGAGGACGGGGTGCACGTCGGCCGTCGGTGTGGGTGCGTCGGTCATGCGGTGACTCCTTCGTGCCAGGCGCGGCCGTCGCGCTCGATCAGGGTGGTCGCGTCGGTGGGTCCGTTGGTGCCGGCCGGGTAGCGGCGCGGGGCGCGCTCGGACTTCTCCCAGCCGACGAGGATCTGCTCGACCCAMTCCCAGGCGGCCTCGACCTCGTCGCGGCGCATGAACAGGGTCGGGTTACCCCGGACCACGTCCATCAGCAGCCGCTCGTAGGCGTCGGGTGACGGACGCTTGAACGTTTCGATGTAGTTGAGGTCCAACGACACCGGCTTGAGTCGGATACCGCCGGGGCCAGGTTCCTTCGCCGTCATGTGCAGCCGCATGCCCTCGTGGGGCTGCAACTGGATCACCAGGCGGTTGGGTTCGCTGTGGCCCTCGCTGCCGGGGAACATGGGGTGCGGGACGGGCTTGAACTGCACCAMGATCTCCGAGCAGCGCCGGTCCATGCGCTTGCCGGTGCGCAGGTAGAACGGAACGCCGGCCCAACGCCAGTTCTGGATCTCGGCCTTGACGGCGATAAACGTCTCGGTGGTGCTCTCCGGGTTCTCGACGTCCTCCTGGTATCCGGGGACGGCGATCCCGTCGGCCAGGCCGGGGCCGTACTGGCCTGCGACGGTGCAGCTTTCGACGTCCTTCGGGCTCATCGGCTTGAGGGCCTGGAGGACCTTGAGCTTCTCGTCTCGCACGGTCTCGCGGTCGACGTAGGTGGGCGGTTCCATCGCGACGAGGCAGAGCATCTGCAGGAGGTGGTTCTGCAGCATGTCGCGCAGGGCACCCGCCGACTCGTAGTAGCCGCCGCGACTGCCGACTCCGAGCGACTCGGCGACGTTGATCTGCACGTGGTCGATCGACGAGGAGTTCCACAGCGGTTCGAGGAACGTGTTGGCGAATCGCGTGACCAGAAGGTTCTGGACGCTCTCTTTGCCGAGGTAGTGGTCGATGCGGAAGATCTGCGATTCCTCGAACACGGCGCCGACCGCGTCGTTGACGGCGCGGGCCGAGGCGAGGTCGTGTCCGATCGGCTTCTCCAGCACGACGCGGGACTGTGCGTCGGCGAGACCGTTCAGGGCGAGGTTGTCACAGATCGGCCCGAACAGACTGGGAGCGCAGGCCAGGTAGAAGACCCGGATCGAACCTTCCCGCGCGGCGAGGCACTCGCTGAGGCCCGCCCAGTTCGCGGGGTCCGCGGCGTCGACGGAGACGTATTCGAGGCGATTGAGAAATCGCTCACAGGTGTCCGAATCCAGCTGATCGCCGGAGACGAACCGCGCGAGTTCTCCTCGCACCTTGTCGCGGTAGCCGTCGGTGTCGAGACCGGCTCGCGAGGCACCGATCACGCGGGTTTCTGCGGGCAGCTGGCCGTCCCTGTCGCGCAGGTAGAGCGCAGGAAGCAGCTTACGAACCGCCAGGTCGCCGGTCCCGCCGAACACGACGAAATCGCACGGTTCCACGGTGGTCGCTGGTGACATGTCATCTCCCTCTGAAAGCCGGATGTGTGGGCCGTCACAGACGACAGTAGGCGACCTTTGGCTTTCGATCAATACAGACTTAAGTATTTCTGCGAACAAAGATCAGGGGCTTACGTTGTCAGACGCGTGTCCGGTTGGTTGAATGGCCTGCATGCGGACGCCTCGCTCGACGACCTCCCCGGCGACGGGTGGCGACGTCTTCGCCCTCATTCGCGCAGGGCAAGCAACGACGCGCACCGAGATCGGCACCCTCACCGGCCTCTCCCGCACCGCGGTCGCGGCGCGGGTCTCCTCGCTGCAGGCGTCGGGGCTCGTCGTCGAGCGCGAGGAGGGCGTCTCGACCGGGGGTCGCCCGCCGGTGAAGCTCTCGTTTCACGTACAGGCCGGTGTCGTGCTGTCGGCGGCCATCGGCCGGAGCCGCACCCAGCTGGCCATCTGCGACCTCGCCGGCGACGTCATCGTCGCCGAGGACGTGGAGCAGGAGATCGGCACCAGCCCGGCCGAGCTGATGCCCGTCATCGCGCAACGTCTCATCGCGCTGCGCGAGAGTCTGGGCGAGACCGCGGGACGGACGGTCGGGATCGGGATCAGCCTCCCCGGGACCGTCGACACCGAACGCGGGTGCAGCCTGAACTCCCCCATGATGTCGGGCTGGGACGGCGTCCCCCTCCAGCCGTTCCTCGCCGACGTCACCGACGCGCCCGTCTTCGTCGACAACGACGCCAACGTCATGGTGCTGGCGGAGCGGCGCGGAGAACGCCGCGACTTCGCCGACATGCTGCTCATCAAGGCGTCGACCGGGCTGGGCGCCGGACTCGTGTCCGGTGGTGTGCTCCAGCGGGGCGCCCTCGGCGCGGCGGGCGAAATCGGGCACACGAAAACCGCAGCGGCACAAGGTGTGGTGTGCCGCTGCGGTGATGTGGGTTGTATCGAGGCCGTGGCCGGCGGGTGGGCGCTGGTCCGCAATCTGCAGGAGCAGGGACGCGAAGTCACCCACATTCGCGACGTCATCACCCTCGCCCTGGCCGGGGACGCCGAGGCCCGGCGGATGATCCGTGAGAGCGGACGGCAGATCGGCGAAGTGCTGTCGGGCGCGATCAACCTCCTCAACCCGGAGGTCGTGATCGTCGGCGGCGACATGGCGCAGGCCTACGACACGTTCGTCGCCGGGCTACGCGAAACCCTCTACGGCAACGCGATCGCCGTTGCCACCCAACAGCTTCAGATCCTCCCCTGGACGCACGGGGAACTGTCGGGAGTCGTCGGCAGCGCCACCATGGCGCTCGACCACGTCCTCAGCGTGCGCGCGGTGGACCAGCTGCTCGCAGGCGCTCCGCGCCCGTGAGCGGTTGACGAGTCCAGAGACTCGCTCACCGCGCACGGGCGGCGAAGCCGCCTACTTGACGTCGGAACCGTGCTTGGTGAGCGGCATGATCTCGATCGTCATGTACGGGAACAGTGGAAGGTTCCACAGGATCTCGTGCAGTTCGTCGGCCGACTCGACGTCGAAGATGCTGATGTTGCTGTACTGGCCGACGATCCGCCAGATCTCGGGCCACTTGCCGGAGCGTTGGAGCTCCTGCGAATACGCCTTCTCCTTGGCGATGGTCTCGTCCCGGACCGTCGGGTCGAGGTCACGGGGAATGGCGACGTCCATGCGGACGTGAAAGAGTGCCATCGGGTGGTGTGCTCCTTTAGTTCCTGGTCCAGGTCTTGACTGCGTCCATGTTGAGCTCGATTCCGAGTCCGGGACCTTCGGGCAGGAACACCTGGCCGTCGGCGTAGCGGATCGGTTCCTGCAGCAACTCCTCGCTGAACAGCAGCGGTCCGAACAGTTCGGTGCCGAAGTCGATGCCGGGTTCCGCGCACGCGAAGTGGATGGACGCCGCGGTTCCGATCGGGCCTTCGATGGACGTGGCTCCGTGGCAGGCGATTCCGGCTGCCTTGGCGATCGCGACCACCTCGCGGCTCTTCTTCAGGCCGCCGCACTTGGTGGTCTTGAGGGCGATGACGTCCGCGGCGCCGCGGCGTGCGACCTCGAGGGCGTCGTGCGGAGTCTGCACGCTCTCGTCCGCCATCACCGGGACGGGGACGAGGCGGTTGAGCTCGGCGAGGACCTCGAGTTGCTCACCGGGTGTGGGCTGCTCGATCAGTTCGACGCCGCCTTCGACGAGGCGGGGCACGTACTTCAGCGCGGTGAGCCTGTCCCAGCGGGCGTTGACGTCGATGCGGACGCCGGCCTTGCCCCGCAGAGCCTGCGCGATCTGGACCACCCGGGCAGTGTCGACGGCGGGATCGAGCGCACCCATCTTCAGCTTGAAACTGAAGTGCCGCTTCGACTCGACGAGACCGAGGGCCTCCTCGATGATCTCCTCGGCGGGTGCGGCGCCGAGGGCCCACGTGACGTCGACGCTCTTCCGGAAGGCGCCGCCGAGCAGCGTGTGCACGGGCACGCCCAGGCTGCGGGCCCAGGCGTCGTGCAACGCGACGTCGACGGCGGCCTTCGCGAAACGTGCATTGGCGACGACTCGTTCGATGTCCGACATGATGCCGGTGATCTCGTCGACACCCCGGCCCAGCAGCACCGGGACGATGTACTTCTCGACGATCGCCTGCATCGTCTCCACCGATTCGCCGCCCCACCACGGGCCGCCGGGGACGACGCCCTCGCCGTAGCCGGTCACGCCGCCCGCGGTCGTGACGGCGACGAGCAGTAGCGGCTGCGCCGTCATCGACGTGGTGGCGAACTTGTGGGGACGCACCAACGGCACATCGAGGATCGTCGTTTCGACGGAGACGATCGACAGGTCGGTCATCGGATCACTTTCTCTACGGGTGGAACGGGTCACGCGGGGTCGAGCACGAAGTTGTAGGTGACGTAGTTCTTGCCGTCGTCACCGGTCTTCGGGTCGAGGATGAGTTCCGGCTTGGTCGCCGACGCGACGTCGCTGTCGATCCAGTCGCCGCCCTTGAAGTACAGCTGCGTGGTCACCGACTCCTTGCCCGGCGCCGACACGATGAGGTGCAGGTGCGCGGGACGCCACGGGTGACCGTTCTGCGCCTCGATGAACTGACCGGTCGGGCCGTCGGTCGGGATCTGGTAGGGCGCCGGCTGGATCGTGGTGATCTCGTAGCGGCCGTTCTCGTCGGCGATGATGGTGCCGCGCAGGTTCCACTCGGGCAGGTGCGGGGCGAACTGCGAGTAGTAGCCGTCGTTGTCGGCGTGCCACAGTTCGACCTTCGCGCCGGCGAGACCGTTGCCGTCGAGATCGGTGACCTGGCCGGAGAAGACGAGCGGGGTGATCTTCTCGTCCTCTTCCCGCATCGGCAGGGTGCACTTCGACGGCAGCTCGGGGGCGTTCTCGATGTAGTACGGGCCCTCGATGCTGCCCTTGGTGCCCTTGCGGCTGCGAGCGAGGACTTCTTCGACGGAGTGCTCGATGAACACGTCGAGGAACAGCGGCCATTCGCCGCCCTCGCCCACGTCGATGAGCCACTGCTTGAACACGCGGTACTCGGGGTAGGTGACGCCGTGCTTCAGGATCACGTCATTGAGTGCGCCGAGCGCGTCCTTGGCGATGGCCGCGAGCCGCTCCGGCGAGGTGTCGGCGGTAACGCGCTCGGCCTTGAACTTGTCGGTGGCGGCGGAGCCGGATCCGGCGGCGGTGGGGCTCTCGGTGGTGGTCATCTGTTTCTCCTTGGGCTGGGAGGGGAGCGGATTGGGCTGATATCGAGTTTTGGGCGACGCGGTGGGTGTTCACGCGCCGAGGGGTCTTGCATCCTGTACGCTATGCGTACTAATATCACGCTGTGCGTACACCACTACTGTGCGCGCAGTCACATTGAAATGTCAACCCCAAGTCCGAATACGCACACGAATCGCTGGTGGAGGCCGCAATGACCGAGAGCGATCGCGATTACATCCAGAGCATCGAGCGCGGGTTCGCAGTGCTCCTCGCATTCGACGCGCAGCGTCCGAACCCGACGCTCGCCGAACTCGCCACAGAAGCGGGACTGTCGCGTCCCGCGGTCCGCCGGATCCTGCTCACCCTGCAGAAGCTGGGGTACGTCGCCGGCTCGGGAGGCCGGTGGTCGCTCACCCCCCGCGTGCTCAGCATCGGACAGCACTACTCGGAGTCGCACGCACTGATCGAGGCCGCGATGCCCCGGCTGCTCGAGGTGGCCGAGAAGACCCAGGAGTCCGCGTCGCTCGGCGTGCTCGACGGCGCCGACGTGGTCTACGCGGCGCGCGTTCCCGTCCGCCGGATCATGAGCATCAACGTCTCCGTCGGCACCCGCGTCCCCGCGTACGCCACGTCCATGGGTCGCGCGCTCCTGGCCTGGGCTCCCGCCGACGTGGTCGAGCGGGTGGTCGCCGAGTCCACATTCGAGAAACTCGGGCCCGAAACCATCGGCACTGCAGCCGAACTCGAACGGGAACTCGCCAAGGTCCGCGAGCAGGGGTTCGCCCTGACGTCCGAGGAGCTGGAGAAGGGTCTGATCTCGCTGGCCGCCCCCGTCCGCGACGCCGGCGGCACAGTGGTCGGCGTGGTCGCGTGCTCCACGTCGTCCGCGCGGAACACTCCGGCACAGTTCCGCGAACAGGCCGTTCCGTGCGTCCTCGCCGCCGCGGCCGCCCTGAGCACGGACATGGGCTTCGCCGGCTGACGGCATCACGTCGGTCAGATCGGGTCGAGCACGAAGTCGCAGGAGACCTCTCCGCCGAGCCCGACGTCGACGAGCGACTCGACGGCGGACGCGTCCACTTCTCGCGATGCGCCCGGTGTCGGCACCAGGCGCGTCTCGAGCGGCCGGAAGCCACGCGCATGCACGACGACGTTGACATGCCCGACATCGGCTTCGCCTCGGGCGCTCGAGAATTCGCACGGCGCCGGCTGCACGGTCGAGATGTCGAAGCGGCCCCCGGCGCATGTGACGACGATGCCGCGCAGGTTGTTGCGCAGAATCTCGACGGAGTACCCGGAGTAGCAGCCGCCGGCGTCCGCGTGCCAGATCTCGAGTTCCGCCCCCGACAGCGGTTCGCCGGCGCGTGAGCGCACGACCCCCGCGATGCGGAGCGGAGTTCCCGGCTCGCCGGGAAGTGCCGCGAGGTTCGCCTTCCACGGCAGCACTCGCTGCGCGGGGAGGTAGAACTCCCGGTCGACGTGGTCGAGGCCTGCCTGGTCCACGTGAGGTGCGGTCGTCGTCGACGTTGAGGTCATCACCTGATCCGATCACTCTCGTACGCTGTGCGTACTTTGAGAACGCTGTGCGGTCGATGTCGAGTGTGCGCGTGGTCACACGCTTTCGTCAACCTCGGCCCGTTCACATCGCGGACGGGTCGGCCCGGTGCATCTGTGGGATAATTTCCCCGCCACCGGCGGACAACGACGTTTCGCCGTCCCCGGTTCGCGCCCTCGTGCCGGCCACGTCGAATCCCCGAGGATCACATCGATGACCACGCCTCCCCGCAGCATCACCCTCCGCTTCCTGGCCGCACCCACCGAGGTGGCGACGCTCGGAGGGGCCGTCCAGGGTGGCCGGATCCTCGAATGGATCGACAAGGCCGCCTACGCCTGCGCGGTCGGCTGGAGCGGGAGCTACTGCGTCACCGCCTACGTGGGAAACATCAAGTTCACCCGGTCCATCGAGTCGGGACACCTCGTCGAGGTCGAAGCCCGGCTCGTCCACACCGGGCGCTCCAGCATGCACATCCAGTGCACCGTGTCATCGGCCGACCCGCGCACCGGACAGTTCACCGAGGCCAGCAACTGCCTGATCATCTTCGTCGCCGTCGACGACTCCGGTAAGCCGACGAGTGTGCCGCCGTGGCAGCCCGTCACCGCCACCGACCGCGCCGAGTCCGAGGAGGCGGTCATGCGCATCGGCCTGCGGGCCGACATCGAAGAGGCGATGAGCAAGCAGAACTACACCGACGCGGGCACCGCACCGGAATCGCTCACCCGCTTCCTCGCAGCGCCCACCGACGTCAACTGGGGCGGCAAGACCCACGGCGGAACCGTGATGCGCTGGATCGACGAGGCCGCCTACCTGTGCGGCACGTCGTGGAACGGCACGCCGTGCGTGTCCGTGTACGCCGGCGGGGTGCGTTTCTACCGCCCGATCCAGATCGGGCACGTCGTCGAGGTCGATGCCCGCCTGCTGCACACCGGCGCGCAGACCATGCACATCTCGGTGCACGTGCGATCCGGCGACCCGCGCACCCGGGAAATGAACCTCACCACCCACTGCCTCACCGTCGTCGCCGCCGTCGACGAGGACGGCGCCGCAACGGCAGTACAGCAGTGGGTGCCGCAGTCCGACGAGGACCGCAAGCTGGAGGCGCACGCCCGCGAACTCATCGCCCTCCGCGACCGGGCGCGAATCGGCGCCCTGGCGTAATCCGCCCGAGTAGCGTCACGGGAAACGGTCTACCCGCGGAAGGAGCGGGGGATGCCTGGGAACCGTCCACTCGACGTGCAGTTGTCCCGGCGGCGGGTGCTGCAGTGGGGAGCCGGAGCGGCACTCCTCGGGCTCACCGGAGCCTGCGCCCGCAGCGACGACACCGAGGGCGCGATCGGACCCGACTCTCCGGAGGTGCGCGCGTTCGCCGAGGCCGAGTCCCGGCGATTTCCCGGCGGCAGGCCGGTCGCCTACGAGCTCTCCGCGACACAGTCCGATGTCGACCTCGCAGGTAAACGCACTGCTGCGTGGCTGTACAACACGCAACTGCCGGGCCCGATCCTGCGGGCGAACGTCGGGGACAGGGTCCAGGTGCGGTTTCGCAACCAGCTGCCGGATTCCACCACCGTGCACTGGCACGGGCTGGCCATCCGCAACGACATGGACGGGGTCCCGGATGTCACGCAGGCTCCGATACCGGCGGACACAGAGTTCGTCTACGACTTCATCCCGCCCGACCCGGGCACGTACTGGTACCACACGCACGGCGATCTCCAGCGCGGCCGAGGGCTGTACGGGGCTCTGATCATCGACGATCCCGGGGGTCCCGCGAACTACGACGCCGAGTTCGTCGTCGTGCTCTCCGACTGGTTGACCGACCGCACGCCGTCGCAGGTCTTCGACGAACTCCGCGGCGGGCGGATGACGTCCATGCCCGAGATGACGTCGCGCGTGCTCGGCGGTGACTCCGGCGACGTCCGGTACCCGGTGTACCTCCTGAACGGGAAACCCCCCGGCGATCCGGCCGTCTTCACGGCACGGCCGGGGCAACCCGCCCGTATCCGGCTGATCAACGCGGGCGACGACACCGCGTTCCGGGTCGCGCTGGGTGGCCACCGGCTGACCGTCACTGACACGGACGGTTTCCCCGTCGAACCGGTCGACACCGACTCGGTGCTGATCGGCATGGGCGAGCGGTACGACGCCGTCGTCACCCTGCAGGACGGGGTGTTCCCGCTGGTCGCGGTCGCCGAGGGGAAGGGCGCGCAGGCATTCGCGGTGGTGCGCACCGGCGGCGGCGCAGCCCCCGATCCCGCCGTGGCGCCCCGTGAGCTGGGCGCTCCCCCACTCACCGTGGCCGACCTGCGTGCCACCGACGCCGTCCGGCTACCCGTCGTCGACCCGGGTGTCACCCTGGAGGCGTCGCTCGGCGGCGACATGAAGCAGTACGTGTGGACGGTGAACGGCAAGGCCTATCCCGACCACACCCCGCTGACCGTCCACCGGGACCAGCGAGTGCGGCTGGTCTATACGAATCCCACGATGATGTTCCACCCCATGCACCTGCACGGGCACACGTTCGCCGTGGCCCGGCCGGACGGCTCCGGACCGCGGAAGGACACCGTGATCGTGCTCCCCGGGCAGACCGTCGCCGCCGACATCGACACGACCAACCCTGGTCAATGGATCACGCACTGCCACAACGACTATCACCTTGCCGCCGGGATGGCGACGATCTTCTCCTACGTGAGCTGACGCCGCACCGTCAGCCCCGGAGCGCTTCCGAGGGCGCCACGCCGTACTTCCGGCGGTACGCCGCCGCGAACCGGCCGGTGTGGGTGAAACCCCAGCGCATCGCGACCTCGGCGACCGTCGACGAACCGTCCGCGCGCAACAGGTCGTCGTGGACACGTTCGAGCCGGACGTCCAGCAGGTAGTCGCGGGGGCTCACCCCGACGTACTCCTGGAATCCCTCCTGCAGGCGGCGGACCCCGACGCCCGCGATCCCGGCCATCTCGGCCGCCGTCCACGCCCGTGCGGGATCGGCGTGGATCTCGTCGATGACGCGCTTGACGATGCGCGGCCGGGTACCGGCACCGGCCGTCTCGTCGTCCGGGATCGCTGCCAGGACCAGTGCCGTGGTGACCGCCCCCGACAGTTGCTCGGCGACGAGGGGGTTGGTGTAGATGCCGTCCGACCGCAGCATCTGGTCGAGCAGCGACCGCACCAGAGCCAGCCAGCTGGCACCGTTCTCGCTGGTCAGATCCAACTGCGGGGGCAGTCGCAGTCCCGGCCGCGCCAGGATCCGCGCCATCTCGCGGTGCAGGTGGTCGCGGTCGACGCGCACGCCGATGATGGAGCAGTCCTTGCTCCAGTCGGTGATGAGCGTCGTCGTGTCGGGTGGGCAGATCGTCCCCTCCCCGGGCACGGACGACACCTCGTGCTTGCCGGTCACCGATTCCAGATGCCCCGACAGCGGCACGTTGATCGCATACGCGCCGGGGTGGTCCGACTGGATCGACACGTCCGCGCCCCAGCCGATGTGGGTGATCTTCACAGGCCCGAGTTCCACCGCCTCCGCGACGGTGTTGCCCGCGTTCGACCTGTTCAGCGGGGTCAGCCGGTGTGGGAAGTACACGTCCGACACCACGTGCGACGCTTCGTCCCAATCTTCGGGGCGAATCAGCTTGGACGCGGGCTGCATGGCACCAGTGTGACTACGGACACCTTCGATTGCAATTTTCGGCGTGATCCAAGTCACCGCGCAAAGCGGATCACCTCCGCGCTCAGCGGATCGACGCGCCGTTCCCACGGTCGTACCTTCGTCCGTACCTCATCAGCGCCCCGGACAGGAAGGGAGGCTCCGACCATGGAGCAACGCGAACTCCGGAACATTTTCGGGCAGTTTGCCAGCGGAGTCACGGTCATCACGTGCGCCAACTCCGAGGGCCTGCCGCACGGAGCGACGGTCACCGCCTTCACCGCTGTCTCCATCGAGCCGAGACTGTGCCAGATCACCCTGACCCGAAAGTCCAAGGCCTGCAACTACTTGAGCAAGGCACCGTTCGCCGTCAACATTCTCGCCGCCGACCAGGTGGACACCGCGATGCATTTCGCCGGGCGACCGCAGAACCCCGAACCCGTGTGGGCCGACGGACCGACCGCCCCCATCATCTGCGGTGCCGCCGCCACGTTGTCGTGCCGGCCGTGGGCCGAGTACGACGGCGGCGATCACATCATCTTCATCGGTGAGATCGTCGCGGCCGAATCCAGCGGCAAGGACCCGCTGCTGTTCTACCGGAGCACTTTCCACGATCTCGGCTCACCGTCCGCGTCGGCCGCGTGGAACGGATCGATGGACGATCCGAACAACGGCTGGTTCGACTCCACCACCTCCTTCACCCCGTTCCATCTTCAGCCCGTCAACTGACCGCCGAATCCGAAAGGACATTCCATGACCACCACCGAAAGCGCTCCCGAGACCGCGCTCGACCCGACGAAGGTCAACCCGGCCGCAGACTGCGAAGCCAACCGCACCGCCAACTTCGCGTCGCGCCCGATGACCGGCGACGAGTACATCGAGTCGTTGCGCGACGACCGCGAGATCTGGTTGCACGGCGAGCGCGTCGAGGACGTCACCACGCATCCGGCGTTCCGCAACCCCATCCGGATGACCGCACGCCTCTACGACGCGATGCACACCGGTGAACACGTCGACAAGGTCACCACCCCCACCGACACCGGCAACGGTGGTGTCACGATGCCGTTCTTCAAGGCACCGAAGTCCTCGGACGACCTGCTGAAGGAACGCGACGCGATCGCCACCTGGGCGCGCATGACGTACGGCTGGATGGGCCGGTCCCCCGACTACAAGGCCTCGTTCCTCGGCACCCTGCATGCCAACAAGGAGCTGTACTCCCCGTTCCAGGACAACGCCGAGCGCTGGTACAAGGAATCGCAGGAAAAGGTCCTGTACTGGAACCACGCGATCATCAACCCGCCCGTCGACCGGCAGCTCCCGCCCGACGAGGTCGGTGACGTGTTCATGAAGGTCGAGAAGGAGACCGACGCCGGCCTCATCGTCTCCGGTGCCAAGGTCGTGGCCACCGGCTCGGCGATCACCAATTACAACTTCATCGCCCACTACGGCCTGCCGATCAAGAAGAAGGAATTCGYCCTGATCTGCACCGTCCCGATGGACGCACCGGGCGTGAAGCTGATCTGCCGGTCCTCGTTCACCCAGAACGCGGCCGTGATGGGCACCCCGTTCGACTACCCGCTGTCGAGCCGGATGGACGAGAACGACACCATCTTCATCTTCGACAAGGTGCTCGTGCCGTGGGAGAACGTCTTCATGTACGGCGACGTCGACAAGATCAACGGCTTCTTCCCGCAGTCCGGATTCCTGCCCCGCTTCACCTTCCAGGGCTGCACCCGTCTCGCCGTGAAGCTCGACTTCATCGCCGGCATGCTGATGAAGGCCCTCGACGCCACCGGCGCGGGCGGTTTCCGCGGCGTGCAGACCCGCGTCGGTGAGGTCATCGGCTGGCGAAACCTGTTCTGGTCGTTGACCGAATCGATGGCACGCAACCCCGAGCCGTGGATCGGCGACACCGTCATCCCGAAGCTCGAATACGGCCTCACGTACCGCATGTTCATGATCCAGGGCTACCCGCGGATCAAGGAGATCATCGAACAGGACGTCGCGTCCGGCCTGATCTACCTGCCCTCGAGCGCCCGCGACTTCAAGAGCCCCGACGTCCGGCCGTACCTGGACAAGTACGTCCGCGGCTCCGACGGCATGACCGCCGTCGAACGCGTCAAGATCATGAAGGCCCTGTGGGATTCGATCGGCAGCGAGTTCGGTGGCCGCCACGAACTCTACGAGCGCAACTACTCCGGCAACCACGAAAACGTCAAGGCGGAACTGCTGTTCGCCGCCGAGAACCGTGGCGACGTCGCCTCCATGAAGGGCTTCGCCGAGCAGTGCCTGTCCGAATACGACCTCGACGGCTGGACGGTCCCCGACCTCATCGGCAACGACGACGTCTCGTACTTCGGCAACAAGTAACCGCACACCCACGCAAATCCCCGTCAGAAGCGAATCAGCTCTGACGGGGATTTGCCGTACCGCCGGCGGTACGCGGCGGAGAACCGGCCCGCATGGGTGAACCCCCACCGGGCAGCGACCTCGGAGACCGTGACACCGGGTTCCAGTGCCCTCAGGTCGGCGTCGGCGCGACTCAGGCGGATGTCGAGGAGGCATTCCGACGGGCTGCGCCCGACGTACTCGCGAAACCCTTCCTGCAACCGGCGGACGCTGGTACCCGCCAACTCGGCCATGTCGGCTGCCGTCCAGGCGCGGGCTGGGTCGTCGTTGAGTCCGTCGAGCACTCGCTTGACGATTCGCGGTCGGGGTGCGCCCCCGCGCACCTCCTCGTCGGGCGTGACGGCCAGGACGAACGCCGAGGTGATCGCGCCGGCGAGCTGTGGGCCGACCACCGGGTTGGCCAGGAGGTCGGCCGGCTCCCGCAGTTGCGCGGTCAATGAGCGCACCAGACGAAACCAGCTGTGTCCCGGGGCCTCGGTGAGATCGATCTGCGACGGTAGGTGCAGCCCGGGCCGCAGGTCGGAGCCGAGGATCCGGTCAGCCTCCTGCTCGAGGTAGGCGCTGTCGAATTTGACGCCGAGCACCGAGCAGTCGCCGCTCCACCGGGTGATCAAGGTCGGCTCGTCCGCCCGGAAGACCGTGGCCTGACCGGGCCGCGACAGCACCGTGTCGCCCTGCGAACAGGACTCCAGCGAACCGGACAGCGGAATGTTGATCTCGTACGCATCCGGATAGTCGCACTCGATCGACACGTCGGCACCCCAGCCCAACCTCCCGAGAGTGACGGGGCCGAGGTCGACGGTCCGCATCGACAGCTTCATCGCTCCATTCGGCGACAAGTCGGTCAACGTGTGGGGAAAGTACGCACCGGCCACCGCCCTCGACGCCGCATCCCAGTCCTGGGTTTCGGTGATCGTCGATGCCATCGTCATGCACCTGCCTCACTGAAGAATCGTTCCGACCTCATTGAAACCGTGTCGTCACGCCCAGTCGAGGATAACTGAGACCGCAATCACAAGTAGTCGCGCAGATGGTCCAGAGACCGCGCAGAGTGGCTAGACCACCCTCCTGCGACGGCCTACCTTCTTCCTCACCCCGCTCACACAACGAAAGTTGTTTCCGAGCAGTTGCTTTGAATGAGGAGATTCAGATGACCGCCACCCTCTCTTGGATCGACGAGATCACGATGACGGAACTCGAGCGAAACCCGTACCCCGTCTACGAGCGGCTGCGTGCCGAGGCGCCGCTGGCCTACGTCCCGGTCCTCGGCTCGTTCGTCGCGACCACCGCCGACTTGTGCCGCACCATCGCCAACAGCCCCGACTTCGAGGGAATCATCACCAAGGCCGGCGGCCGCACGTTCGGTCACCCTGCGGTGATCGGCGTCAACGGCGAGATCCACCGCGACCTCCGCTCGATGGTCGACCCCGCACTGCAACCGTCGGAGGTGGACCGCTGGGTCGACGGACTCGTCCGCCCCATCGCGCGTCGCTACGTGGAGCAGTTCGAGAACGACGGCAAGGCCGATCTGGTCTCGCAGTACTGCGAACCCGTCAGCGTGCGCGCACTCGGTGACCTGCTGGGGTTGAACGACGTCAGCTCGGACACGTTGCGTGACTGGTTCCACCGGCTGTCGAACTCCTTCACCAATGCCGGGGTGGACGCGGACGGCGAGTTCACGAACCCGGAGGGATTCGTGCAGGGCGACGAGGCCAAGGCAGAGATCCGGGCCGTCGTCGATCCGCTCATCGACAAGTGGATCGTCGAACCCGACGACAGCGCCATCTCGCACTGGCTGCACGACGGCATGCCCGAAGGGAWGGTCCGCGACCGCGAGTACATCTACCCCACGCTCTTCGTGTACCTGCTGGGCGCGATGCAGGAACCCGGCCACGGCATGGCGTCGACGCTCGTGGGCCTGTTCACCCGCCCCGAGCAACTGGAGGCCGTCATCGACGAGCCCGCGCTGATTCCGCGGGCGATTTCCGAGGGAATGCGCTGGACCTCCCCGATCTGGTCGGCGACCGCCCGCATCAGCACCAAGGACGTCACGCTCGGGGACGTGTTCCTTCCCGAGGGATCCGTGGTCCTGTTGTCCTACGGTTCGGCCAACCACGACGCCGCCGTCTACGACGCCCCCTCCGACTACGACATGACGCGTCCCCCGCTCCCCCACCTGGCGTTCGGTTCCGGCAATCACGCGTGCGCGGGCATCTACTTCGCGAACCACGTCTGCCGCATCGGCCTGGAGGAACTGTTCGAGGCGATCCCGAACCTCGAACGTGACTCCGGCGCGGACGTGGAGTTCTGGGGCTGGGGTTTCCGCGGCCCGACCGCCCTCCGGACCACGTGGGAGGTGTAGCCGTGACCTTCACCGTCTCGGTCTCCGCGGACAGGGTGGAATGCCGCCCCGACCAGCCGCTTCTGGACGCCTTCCTCCGGGGCAGCGTGTGGATGCCGAACTCTTGCAACCAGGGCACGTGCGGAACGTGCAAGCTGCGGGTCGTATCGGGGGAGGTCGACCACGGCCTGTCGCCCGAACACACGCTGACCCGGGCCGAACGCGAGCAGGGGTTTGCGCTGGCCTGCCAGGCGACCCCGTGCAGTGACACGGTGGTGGAACGCCTGGACACGGCACCGGCGGGCACCGTCCACGCACTGCGAGACGTCGTCGGCACCGTGAGCGCGATCGAGGACGTCGCACGTGACACGCGGCGGGTTCTCGTCACGCTCGACAGCCCGCTCGAATTCTCCGCGGGGCAGTACGTCGAACTGCGAGTACCCGGCACCGACCACCGCCGCCAGTACTCGATGGCGAACACGCCGGGCGAGTCGAAACAACTCGAGTTCCACATCCGCAGGCAGCCGGGCGGAGTCGCGACGGACGGTTGGGTCTTCGGCACGCTGTCCGTCGGCGAGCGCGTCGAGATGGCGGGGCCGCTCGGGGACTTCCGGCTCGATCCGGAGGACGAGGGTCCGATGATCCTGCTGGGCGGCGGAACCGGGCTCGCCCCGCTGAAATCGATGGTCCGCCAGGCACTCACGTCGGCTCCGGACCGCGCGATCCACCTGTATCACGGCGTGCGCGAGGAGTCCGACCTCTACGATGTCGACCTGTTCCAGGAGTGGGAGCGGGCGCACCCGGGCTTCCGGTACGTGCCGTGTCTGAGCGACCAGTCGTGGTCCGGGCGGTCCGGTTACGTCACGGACGCGTTCGTGGAGGACTTCGACACCTGTCGCGGATACTCCGGGTACCTGTGCGGGCCGCCGGCGATGGTCGACGCCGGCGTCAAGGCATTCAAGCGCCGGCGTATGGCTCCGCGACGCATCTTCCGGGAGAAGTTCACGCCAGCCGTGTGAAGTCCGCCCGCGTGCGCACGCCGAGGCCCTCCGAGCCTCGGCGTGCGCATGCCGAACACGTCCTAGTCAGTACTCGGTAAATGCCTAGTGTGATGCAGCGCACAGGCTGCAAGAGTGGGATTCATTGCCGGACCCGGGCGCCCTCGCAGGGCGCAAGCCCCCCGGAGATCTTGGAGGATCCCATGACTGAAACCCTGTACACAGCGCCGTCCGACGGCGTGCGCGCCAAGCTGGCCGACGCGCTCGTCGAGGACGCGGAAACCGGTCGCTACCAGGTGCGACGTAGCGTTTTCACGGACGAGGACCTGTTCGAACTCGAAATGAAGCACATCTTCGAGGGCAACTGGATCTACCTGGCCCACGAGAGCCAGATCCCGAACGCCGGCGACTACTTCACCACGTACATGGGCCGCCAGCCGATCGTGATCTCCCGCAACAAGGAGGGTGAGCTCAACGCCCTGGTGAACGCGTGCAGCCACCGCGGCGCCATGCTCTGCCGGCGCAAGACGGACAACCGGACCACGTTCACCTGCCCGTTCCACGGCTGGACGTTCAACAACTCCGGCAAGCTTCTCAAGGTCAAGGACCCGCGTGAGGCCGGCTACCCGGAACAGTTCAACAAGGACGGCTCCCACGACCTCACCAAGGTCGCGCGGTTCGAGAACTACCGCGGATTCCTGTTCGGCAGCCTCAACGCCGACGTCCCGCCGCTCGAGGAACACCTCGGTGACACCACGAAGATCATCGACATGATCGTCGACCAGTCGCCCGACGGCCTCGAGGTCCTGCGCGGTGCGTCCACCTACACCTATGACGGCAACTGGAAGCTGCAGACCGAGAACGGTGCCGACGGGTACCACGTGTCCGCCACCCACTGGAACTACGCCGCGACCACGTCGCGTCGGGAGTCCGGCGAGTCCACCAACGCCACGAAGGCGATGGACGCCGGCAAGTGGTCGAAGCAGCAGGGCGGGTACTACTCGTTCGACAACGGTCACCTGCTGCTGTGGACCAAGTGGGCGGACCCCGCCAACCGTCCCCTCAACGAGCGTCGTGACGAACTCGTCGCCGAGTACGGCGAAGACCGCGCCGATTGGATGATCGGTGTGTCCCGCAACCTGTGCCTGTACCCGAACGTGTACCTGATGGACCAGTTCGGTTCGCAGATCCGGCATTTCCGTCCGATCTCCGTCGACAAGACCGAGGTCACCATCTACTGCATCGCCCCCAAGGGTGAGAGCCGCACGGCACGCGCCGCCCGCATCCGCCAGTACGAGGACTTCTTCAACGCCACTGGCATGGCCACCCCGGACGATCTCGAGGAGTTCCGCTCCTGTCAGAAGACGTACCAGGCCGGCGCCGCACCGTTCAACGACCTCAGCCGCGGTGTCACCCACCAACTCCAGGGCCCCGACGAGGGTGCGAAGAAGATCGGCATCAATCCCATCTCCAGTGGTGTGAAGACCGAGGACGAGGGCCTCTACCCGATCCAGCACGGCTACTGGGTGCAAGCGCTCACCAAGGCGCTCGACGCCGACGTTGCCGCGAACAACCGCTGAGGGAGACGAGAAACATGACCGCAGTAGCCGAAAGCACTGTCACCCAGCACGACATCGAGCAGTTCCTCTACCGTGAGGCCCGCTACCTCGACGACCGCGAGTTCGAGAAGTGGATCGAGTGCTATCACCCCGACTCCGAGTTCTGGATGCCGGCGTGGGCCGACGACGGTGACCTGACCACCGACCCGATGACCGAGATCTCACTGATCTACTACGCCAACCGTGGTGGCATCGAGGACCGGGTGTTCCGCATCAAGACCGACCGGTCGAGCGCGACGAGCCTTCCGGAACCCCGCACCGGTCACAACATCTCGAACGTCGAGGTCACCGACCGTCGCGGCGAAGTCGTAGATGTCCGGTTCAACTGGTTCACGCTCTACTTCCGGTACAACACGGTCGACACGTACTTCGGGAATTCGTTCTACACCATCGACTTCTCTGGTGAGCAGCCTCTGATCCTGAAGAAGAAGGTCGTGCTCAAGAACGACTACATCCACCACGTGGTCGACATCTACCACATCTGATTTCTTCCCCATTCTTCGCGAATCGAGCTGTTTTCCATGACTTTCCAAGTTGCACTGAGTTTCGAGGACGGGATCACCCGCTTCATCAAGTGTGACGGCGACGAGACGGTCGCCGACGCGTCCTACCGCGCGCGCATCAACATTCCCCTCGACTGTCGAGACGGGGCGTGCGGCACCTGCAAGTCGCTCTGCGAATCCGGCACGTACGACGGCGGCGACTACATCGAGGAAGCGCTCACCGACGAAGAGGCGGAGCAGGGCTACTGCCTTCCGTGCCAGATGATGCCGGAAAGTGATCTGGTGCTGCAGATCCCGACGACGTCCGACGTCGCGAAGACCGCCGCAGGCACGTTCACCTCGACGGTCACCGAGATCCGTAAGTTCTCCGACACGACCATCGGGTTCACGATCGAGATCGCGAACCGCGACGACCTGGTTTTCCTCCCCGGCCAGTACGTGAACATCACCGTTCCCGGGACCGAAGCGACGCGCTCGTACTCGTTCAGCACCGGACCCACGTCGACGGAACTGTCGTTCCTGGTCAAGATCACCGACGGCGGCCTGATGTCGGAGTACCTGCGTAGCCGCGCACAGGTCGGCGACACGCTCGAGTTCACCGGCCCGATGGGAAGCTTCTTCCTGCGGGAGCAGAAGCGTCGCGCCCTGCTGCTGGCCGGCGGCACCGGGCTGGCCCCGCTGCTGTCGATCCTCGACAAGATGCGCACCGACGCCGCCGACCACCCCGTGCACCTGGTCTACGGAGTCTCGTCCGACGCGGACCTGGTGGAGCTGGACAAGCTCGAGGAATACACGAAGTCCCTGCCCCAGTTCACGTTCGACTACTGCGTGTCCCACCCGGAGAGCAGTGCACCGAACAAGGGGTACGTCACCGGACTGTTCGAGCCCGCACACCTGAACGACGGCGATGTGGACGTGTACCTGTGCGGTCCGCCTCCCATGGTCGAGGCGGTGCGCGACCATCTGAAGTCGGAGGGCGTCACGCCGGCGAACTTCTACTTCGAGAAGTTCAACAACGCGGCGACACCGAGTGGGTCCGAGGCGTCGGCACCGGCGGCGGCCGACGCCGTCGAGGCGGCCCCCGAGTACGAGATCGGTGAGGAACACCAGCCGCTGTCCGAGTCGGACGCGCAGTTCGACGCCCGCATGGCGCTCGAACTCGGTGCGATGGAACTGACCATCGGCCGGATGACGAAGGAACAGCTGTCCGAGTACCGGATCCTCGCCGAGACCTCCTGCGAATCGATCGAGAACGACCACCTCACGGACGCAGGCGCCTTTACCGACACCAACGCCGCCTTCCACGAATTCCTGTTCCGGTGCACCGCCAACGACGTGCTGCTCGGGGCGTACAACCGCCTGGAGGTCACGCAGCTCATGACGAAGGTGCTCCGCACCGCGGACTGGGTGGACGAACACATCCAGCACGACCACCTCGACATCGTCACCGCGTTCGAGAACGGCGACCGGGCCGCCGCCCACGACCTGATCGTCAGCCACAGCGCGCACGCGAAGGCCACCATGTGCCGCGCCATCGAGAGGAGTGCCGTCGCATGAGTGGACTCGTCACTCCGCATCGCTTCGACGGCAAGGTCGTCGCGGTCACCGGCGCAGCGCAGGGCATCGGCCTGACGGTCGCGACCCGACTCGCGGCCGAGGGTGCGTCACTGATCCTGATCGACCGCGCCGAACTCGTCCACGACGTCGCGAAGGGGTTGCGCGAGAACGGAACCGACGCGCACAGCATCACCGCCGATCTGGAACAGTTCGCCGACGCCGAGGCGGCGATCGACGAGGCGCGGCAGCAGCACGGCCGGCTCGACGTGCTGATCAACAACGTCGGCGGCACCATCTGGGCCAAGCCGTACGAGCACTACACGGCGGAGCAGATCCAGGCGGAGGTGCAGCGGTCGCTGTTCCCGACCCTGTGGACGTGCCGCGCCGTCCTCCCCCACCTGATCGCGCAGCAGTCGGGCACCATCGTCAACGTGTCCTCGGTGGCCACGCGGGGTGTCAACCGCGTGCCCTACGCGGCGTCGAAGGGCGGCGTCAACGCCCTCACCGCCTCCCTGGCTCTCGAAGCCGCACAGTACGGAATCCGCGTGGTCGCCACCGCACCCGGCGGCACCGAGGCGCCCGCTCGCCGCGTTCCCCGCGGCCCCGGCGCGGAGACCGATCAGGAAAAGGCCTGGTACCAGCAGATCGTCGACCAGACCGTCGACTCGTCCCTGCTGAAGCGGTACGGAACGCTGGACGAGCAGGCCGCGGCCATCGTCTTCCTCGCCTCCGACGAGGCCACGTACATCACCGGGACGGTACTGCCCGTCGCCGGTGGCGACCTCGGCTAGCAGCCCACAGATCTCGAAACGGTTCCCCGTCACACCCACCGAGCGGAGATCACCATGAACCCATCCACCACCCCCGATACCTGGGCGAGTCCGAGACACCGTAGTGCCGTCACGTGGGTCGTCGCGATCGCCACGATCGCGATCATCTTCGACGGCTACGACCTGGTCGTGTACGGCACCATCCTCCCGACGTTGATGAACGATCCCGGCCAGCTCGGCGAGATCTCCGCGCAGCAGGCCGGTGCATTGGGCTCGTACGCGCTCATCGGTGTCATGGTGGGCGCACTCACCGCCGGCGCTGTGGGCGACTACCTGGGCCGGCGGCGGATGATGCTCGTCAACATCGCGTGGTTCTCCATCGGAATGGGGCTCGCCGCGTTGGCCACCAACGTCACCATGTTCGGCCTGCTGCGATTCTTCACCGGCATCGGGGTCGGTGGCCTCGTCGCCACCGCCGGTGCGATGGTGGCGGAGTTCGCACCTCCCGGAAAGCGGAACCTGTACAACGCCATCGTCTACAGCGGCGTCCCCGCCGGCGGGGTGCTCGCCTCCCTCCTCGCGATCGTTCTGCGCGACACGATCGGCTGGCGCGGCCTCTTCTGGATCGGCGCACTGCCCATCGTGATCCTGCTTCCGCTGGCTCTCGTGAAACTGCCCGAGTCGCCGAAGTGGCTCGTCGCCCGCGGCCACGAGGACAAGGCACGCCGCATCTCCGAACGCACGGGCATCCCGATGCCCGACGCCGACGAGATCGCCGCGGAACGGGCCTCCGTCGAGAAGGTCGGCTTCGCCGCACTCGCGACCCACCGTTACGCCTGGGGCACTGCGCTTCTCGGAATGATGAGCTTCTCCGGCCTCCTGCTCACCTACGGCCTCAACACGTGGCTTCCGAAGATCATGGAAGACGCCGGTTTCAACGCGAAGGGTTCGCTGTCGTTCCTGCTCGTCCTCAACGGCGGCGCGATCCTCGGCGGTCTGATCGCCTCCAAGGTCGCCGACGGCATCGGACCGCAACGCGTCGTCGCCACGACGTTCGGTCTCGCCGCGCTGGCCCTGATCCTCCTGACGCTCGGCTTCCCGCTGCCCGTGCTCCTCGCGTCCGTCGCCGTCGCCGGAGTCGGCACCATCGGCACGCAGGTCCTGATCTACGGCTTCGTCTCCAACTACTACTCGACGTCCGCGCGCGGCGCCGGGGTGGCCTGGTGCGCCGGTTTCGGCCGACTGGGCGGCATCTTCGGCCCCCTGATCGGCGGCGCACTGATCAGCGCCGGCATCAGCAGCCAGGTGGCGTTCTACGTCTTCGCGGGCATCGCCGTCCTGGGCGGGATCGTGACGTTCTTCGTTCCGCGCGCACGGGTCACCCGCGCCGCGCCTGCGGCCGCCTACTCCACCGTCCAGGTGTCGTGACCGGTCAGCAGTCGCTGCAGCGAGCCGTCGTCGACGGGGTCCTTCTCCCGCGCGATCTCGTTCTGCAGGCGCACCATGTCGTCGTACGTGTCCCGTGTGACGCTGCGGAACACACCGGTCACGGTGTGGGTGAGGTCCTGGTCTGAGAGCCTCGACAGTGCGTACGCGTAGTCGGGGTCGTCGGTGTGGGCGTCGTGCACGACGATCTCGTCCAGGTCGACGTCTGCGGTCGCGACCACCTTCAGACCGAAACCCGATCGGACGACGCAGTATTCGCCCGCTCCGCCGAAGACGATCGGCTCGCCGTGGGTCAGCGGGATGAGGCGCTGCTCGGAACCGTCCTTGCGTAGGACGTCGAACGAGCCGTCGTTGAAGATCGGGCAGTCCTGGTAGATCTCCACGAACGACGTGCCGCGGTGGGCCGCCGCCTGCCGCAGCACCTCCGTCAGCCCCTTGCGGTCCGAGTCCATGGCGCGGGCCGCGAAGGTGGCCTCGGCTCCCAGCGCGAGGGACAGCGTGTTGAACGGGTGGTCCACCGATCCCAGCGGCGTCGACTTGGTGACCTTGCCGACCTCCGACGTCGGCGAGTACTGCCCCTTGGTCAGCCCGTAGATCCTGTTGTTGAACAACAGGATCGTCATGTTGACGTTTCTCCGCAGGGCGTGGATGAGATGGTTGCCCCCGATCGACAGTGCGTCGCCGTCGCCGGTCACCACCCACACCGACAGGTCGGGGCGCGTCACCGCGAGACCCGTCGCGATGGCAGGCGCACGACCGTGGATCGAGTGCAGGCCGTACGTGTCCAGGTAGTACGGGAACCGGCTCGAGCATCCGATACCGGAGACGAACATCAGATTCTCGCGTCGGAGTCCCAACTCCGGCAGGAAACTTCGGATCGTGGCGAGGATGACGTAATCGCCGCACCCCGGACACCAACGGACCTCCTGGTCCGACGTGAAGTCCTTGGCCTTCTGCGGTTCGTCGGTCCTCGGCACGTGCGCGGTGGCGCTCAGGCCCAGATCCGCACCGACACGACTGATCATCCGTGTCACACCGATTCCTCCTGCCGGGGTCCGGTCGATCGGTAGGTCGCCGACGCGAGCGCGTCGGCGGTCTTCGCGAGCTCGTGCTCACGCAACGTTCCGGCCAGCGCGGAATCGATCACCTCGTGCAGTTCGTCGCCGAGGAAGGCGAGCCCCCGCACCTTGGTCACCGAGTGCACGTCCACGAGGAACCTCGCACGGAGGATCATCGCGAGCTGGCCCAGATTCATCTCCGGTGCGACGACGGTCCCGTAGCTGCGCAGCACCGCACCGAGATTGGCGGGCAGCGGGTTGAGGTTGCGCACGTGCACGTGGGCCACCTTCTTGCCCTCACGGCGAGCACGACGGCAGGCCTCACCGATGGGTCCGTATGAGCTGCCCCACCCGACGAGCAGCAGGTCGGCCTCACCCGAGGGGTCGTCGACGACCGCGTCGGGAACGGCGATTCCGTCGATCTTGGCCTGGCGCAACCGCACCATGAGGTCGTGGTTGGCGGGATCGTAGGAGATGTCGCCGCTGCCGTCGGCCTTCTCGAGTCCGCCGATGCGGTGTTCGAGCCCGGGCGTTCCCGGTATCGCCATGGCACGGGCGAGCGTCTCCCGGTCGCGGGCGTACGGTGCGAACTCGCCGTCCACCGGTGGTGCCGTGTCGCAGCCGGGGTCGATCCGGTCCATTTCGGACACGTCCGGGATGGCCCACGGTTCGCTGCCGTTCGCGATGGCGCCGTCCGACAGCAACAGCACCGGTGTGCGGTACGTGAACGCGATCCGGGCGGCGTCGACCGCGGCATCGAAGCAGTCCGCGGGTGAGCACGGTGCGATCACCGCGACCGGCGACTCGCCGTTGCGTCCGTACATCGCCTGCAACAGGTCCGACTGTTCGGTCTTCGTGGGGAGACCGGTGGACGGGCCACCACGCTGGACGTCGATGACGAGCAGCGGGACCTCCGTCATCACCGCCAGCCCGATGGCTTCGCTCTTCAACGCCAGTCCGGGTCCGGACGTGCTCGTCACGCCGAGCGCGCCCCCGATCGACGCGCCCAGCGCCGCGCCTATTCCGGCGATCTCGTCCTCCGCCTGGAACGTGGTGACGCCGAGATTCCGGTGCTTGCTCAGCTCGTGCAGGATGTCCGATGCCGGGGTGATCGGATAGGTGCCGAGGAAGACGTCCCGCGACGCCAGCCGTCCCGCCGTCACCACCCCGTAGGCCAGGGCCGTGTTCCCGGTGACCTGGCGGTACGTGGCCGATGGGAGCGTCGCCGCGGACACCTCGTAGGTGGTCGCGAAACTCTCCGTCGTCTCCCCGTAATTCCATCCGGCCTTGAACGCAAGGAGGTTGCCCTCCGCGATCTGCGGCTTCGCTGCGAACTTGGTCTGCAGGAACCGCTCGATGCTGTGGGTGGGACGGTTGTACATCCACGACAACAGTCCGAGTGCGAACATGTTCTTCGCCCGCTCGCCGTCCTTCCGGCTCAGTCCGGCGGGTTCGACCGCGCTGACCGTCAACGTCGACATCGCCACCGGATGCACCACGTAGTCCTCGAGGGAGTCGTCGTCGAGGGGGCTCGTGGCGTATCCGACCTTCGCGAGATTCCGCTTGGTGAACTCGTCCGTGTTCACGATGATCATGCCGCCCCGCGGCAGATCGTCCAGGTTCGCCTTCAACGCCGCCGGGTTCATGGCGACCAGAACGTCCGGGCGGTCGCCGGCGGTGAGGATGTCGTAGTCCGCGATCTGGATCTGGAACGACGACACCCCCGGGAGGGTGCCCTGAGGCGCCCGGATCTCGGCGGGGAAGTTGGGCTGGGTGGCGAGGTCGTTGCCGAACGCCGCCGCCTCCGACGTGAACCGGTCGCCGGTCAATTGCATGCCGTCGCCGGAGTCTCCGGCAAAGCGGATCGCCACCCGTTCCAGCTTCGTGGAGTTAACCTCCGTCGTCATGAATGCACCGAATCCTTCGACTCGTAGTCGTTCTGACCAGCAGCTTCTAACCTCACGGTACAAGCGTTCCCAGTTTTCGCCAGGAACACGCCGAAATCAGGCGTCGCGATACGGTGAGTGGTGTGAGTGCCCCAGGGAACATCGAGCTCGTCGGGCGTTCCCGCGAACTCGCCGAACTAGAGTCGATCCTGCGTGAGGCGCGCGAGAACGCGCCCGCCGTCGTGGTCGTCGAAGGCGTGCCGGGCATCGGCAAGACCAATCTGATGGAACACTTCCTCGCGGCACACCCCGACCTGCCGGCGTTCTCCGCGGTCTGCGCCCCGTGGGCGTCCGGCCATCCCTTCGGCGTCGCCGAACAGCTCCTCGGGGCGGCCGTGACGTCGGAGGACCCCGTCGACGTCGCCCGCGAACTCGTCGCTGCGGTGGATCCGCCTGCTGGTGACGTTCCGTTCGTCTTCGTGCTCGACGATGCGCACTGGGCAGACCTCGCCTCACTGCAGGCGCTGACCTCCGCCGTGCACCTGCTCGACCGACCGGCAATGATCGTCCTCGTCACGAACTCGGAACCTCCCGACGGTGTTCCCGCGGAAGTCCTCGACCTCCTCGACCGGCATCGCCGGCATCGGATCCAGGTCCGTCCGCTCGATGCGTCCGACACCCGAAGACTTGCGAATACCCTTGCGCATCTCGACCTTCCGGCCCCGGTGGCGCACCAGCTCGTTCAGCACACGGCGGGGAATCCACGGCACCTCACGCAACTTCTGCAGGAAGTCGACCCGAGCGCGTGGAGCCAGTGGCAGCCAGTGCTCCCGGTGCCCCGCACGTTCGCCGCGAAAGTGCAGTCACAACTGTCGGGGTGCTCGGCGCCTGCCCGGGCGCTCGTCGAATCGGCGGCGGTACTCGCCGGTAATCCTCGATTCGCCGACGCCGCCGCGCTCGCGGGCATCGAGCACCCGGTGGAAGCGCTCGACGAAATCCATCGGGCGGGCCTCCTCACCGTCGGTGAGCATCGCGGCGTGACCGTGCTGACCTTCCCGTCGCCGCTGACCCGGGCCGCCGTCTACCGCAGCCYCGGGCCCATCCGGCTGCGTGACCTGCACGATCATGCCGCACGGATCGTCGAGGACGAGGGCAGGCGACTGGACCATCGCGCCGCCGCGGCGCCGTTCGCCGATCCGGTGCTCGCGGACGAACTGGACACCTACTCTGCGCAGCGGGCAACCGTCGGGGCGTGGTCGGCTGTCGCGGACGCATTGATCAAGTCGAGCCGCCTCACCGCGGACCGCGGCGAACGCGAACAACGCCTCATCCGGGCCGTCGACGCCCTCGTCGGTGCCAGCAACCTTCCCCAGGCACTGGCGTTCGCGCCGGAGATCGAGAGCTTCCCCGAAAGTCCGTTACGCGACGCCGTACTCGGCTACCTCGCCATCCTCCGGGGACGACCCGCGGAAGCCGATCTGCTGCTCACCCAGTCGTGGACCGCATGCGACCCGGATACCGATCCGGCCACCGCCGCGCTGATCTGCCAGCGCCGCGTCCTGGACTCACTCGTCCGCTGGCACGGACCGGACCTCGTCGAATGGGCCGGGCGGGCCGTAGCTCTCGTCGATCCTGGCGATCCGTCGGCCGTCGAATCCGCGGCAATCATGGGACTCGGACTCGCCGCCACGGGTCAGATCGTGGAGGCACGGGCCGCCTACGACACGCTGTCCGCGAAGATCGCCCTCGGTGCCCAATCCCAGCGCTTCGACATGGCCAGAGGCTGGCTCGACCTGGCGCTGGACGATCCCGAATCGGCGCGTCAGGAACTCGAGAGCGCCGTCCCCACGGCCTTCCGGATGGGCTCGACCCGCATCTCGCTGTGGGCGCAGGCCTGGCTGGCGCGAACGCAATTCGCCCTCGGTGACTGGAGCGGCGCGATCGCCACGGTCGACCGTGCCGCACACCAACTCGAGGACGCCGCGCTCGACCTCGTCCGGCCCCTCGTGCACTGGACCGGCGCGCAGACACACGCGCTCCGCGGAAACTGGCCCGCCGCGCAGGAACACCTCCGCCTCGCGGCGGCGAGTTCGCACGACTACCCGATGATGTTCATTCCGTCCTCCCTGGCCCGCGCCCAATGCGCCGAAGTGCAGGCCGACTACGCCGCCGTGATCAGGGCGCTCGAGCCTCTCACCCGCCTGCAACCGCGGGAGGGCATCGACGAGCCCGGCTTCTGGCAGTGGCCCGACGTCTACGCGAACGCTCTCGTGATGGCCGGTCGCGTCGACGACGCGGACGCGTTCCTCATCCCGCACGAGGAACGCGCCGTGGAGCGCGGGCACCGGTCGGCTATGGCTCGCCTCGGTTACGCCCGCGGTCGCGTCGCCGGCGCGCGTGGCGACATCGATGCCGCCCGGGACGTGTTCGAGACGGCGTTGACGCACCTCGACACACTTCCCCTCCCCTACGATCGGGCACGCGTGAACTTCGCGTACGGCCAGACTTTGCGCCGGGCAGGCAAGCGGCGCGAAGCGGACGCCGTCATGCAGGCCGCCCGGGAGGGATATTTCGCGCTCGGTGCCACCTCCTACGTGCAGCGGTGCGACCGCGAACTCAAGGCAGGCGGCCTCAACCTCAAACGCAGCCGGTTCACACTCGAGGAACTGACTCCGCAGGAACGGGCCGTGACCGAACTCGTCGCCGGCGGAGCCAGCAACAAGGAGGCTGCGGGCGAACTGTTCCTGTCCGTCAAGACCGTGCAGTACCACCTGACCCGGGTCTACGCGAAGCTCGGCATCCGCTCGCGCAGCGAACTCGCCGCGCAGTTCCGCGACCAGGACTGACAGCCGAGGTGGCGGGAACCTACCCCGAGGGTGCCTGTTCGGGGCACCACCATCCGGCCAGGCTGGATCTCGACCGATGCAGCCGACCCACCGGAGTACCGAGATGGATGACACGATCGACGCAGTGCAAGCCGACCGCGACCTGAAGAACAAACACCGCGCCATGTGGGCTCTCGGCGACTACCCCGCCCTGGCCACCGACATCATCGCCGGCCTCGGGCCCGCCCTGGTCCGCGCCAGCCGGGTCAGGCCCGGCGACCGCGTTCTCGACGTCGCGGCAGGCTCCGGCAACGCCGCCATCCCCGCGGCACTGTCCGGGGCGAGCGTCGTCGCCGGTGACCTCACCCCCGAACTGTTCGACGCCGGACGCCGCCGTGCCGCCGAACTCGGAGCCGAGGTGGAGTGGCGCGAAGCCGACGCCGAGGCCATGCCGTTCGCCGACAACGAGTTCGACACCGTGCTGTCGTGCGTCGGCGTCATGTTCGCCCCGCACCATCAGGCAAGCGCCGACGAACTCGTCCGCGTCTGCCGACCGGGAGGAACGATCGGCCTACTCAGCTGGACCCCCGAAGGTTTCATCGGGCAGATGTTCGCAACGATGAAACCGTATGCACCCCCGCCCCCTCCGGGCGCGCAGCCCCCGCCACTGTGGGGTCGTGAAGAACACGTCCGGGCATTGTTCGGCCATCGCGTCACCGACATCGTAGCAACCCGGCACACCGTGCGCATCGATCAGTTCCGGTCGCCGGAAGACTTCCGTGACTACTTCAAATCCCGCTACGGCCCGACCATCGCCGTGTACCGGAACATCGCTGACGACCCCGCCCGCGTCGCCGCGCTGGATCACGAACTCGCCGATCTCGCACGTCGTTTCGACCACGGCACCGGCAGCACCGTGATGAACTGGGAATACCTCCTCCTCACCGCACGGAAGTGGTAGCGAGGTCGACCACGATCGTCCTCTCGTTGCCCGGGTCGGCAGCGTCGTACCAGATCTTCGTCGTCTGACCGTCGACGACCGGTGCGTCGCTGCTGATCACGGCACGACGCCCGGTGTGGTGGCGATGAACTCGAGTTCCTCCAGTGTCAACGGCGACGCGGATCCTTCGGGCGCCGACGCGCTGACCACGACCTGCGCACCGGACGGCCGGGTGACCGACACGAAGGCACCGCCGTTCGACGGGTAGGCCGCGCGAACGATGACGGAACCGTCTTGCAGCGTTTCGGACTTCCTGTCCCGGTCGAGTTCCGACAAAAGTTGCTCGTGAGGCGACGGAGTATCCCTACCGCTCAGCAGCGCGATCTCGAGCCGACCGGAGCCGCCCCCGGATGTTGTCGTGAGCACCTCGCACACGTTGTCTCTGCCGAAATCCCCCGGACGCAGCGAACCGATCGGACGGTCCAGGGAGACGCCGGTGCTCGACACACCGGACCACCGCTCATCGAGTGCCCGATTGATGTCGGCAACGGCTCCCCGGGTCAACACGGGTCCCGTCCCGTTCGATTCGGTACTGCACGCACGCATCGGCGGCAACGTGCCCGGCGGAACCCCGGCTGCGACAGCCAAATCCGGCGTCGTCGCGATGGCAGTGAGGTCGTCGAGGGTCAGCGGGGTGCGGCCGGCGTGCCGGGTTCGGGCGTTCGGCTCCGTCGAGTCGCTGTCGTCGACTCTGGCGACGACCCTGGTTCCGTCCGGTAGGTACGCCATTACGTCGCGCTTCAGGTGTCGCACACCGTTGCTTTCGGCCCACGTTTCCTGCAAGTCGAGCACGGTGCCGTTCGGTAGCATTTCGCGCCGGTCCAATCCGCCGGCTACGCAAGGCGGCACCGGCCGATCCCACGCGCGGACATCGACTGTCAGCGTGCCGACCTGTCCGTCCCGGACCAGCGAGCCCCGAGCACTGGTCGACCCATTGAACAGTGCCGCGTCGACATCATCGGGCAACTGCGATTGTGCGATGTCATCGATCGGCTGAAACTCGAGCGACTCGCCGGGACTGGCGAACACCACGTCCACATCGGCGGGCAGAGATTGGATGACGGCGTTCGTCATCGCGGTCGCCTTCGGACCGGAAAACCATTGGTACTTCGCGTTGTAGTAGTCCTGTGACGGGGAATACGCGACGCTGAAGCGCCTCGGCTCCATGGGCGGCTCGACGACGTCGCAGCCCGGGATGCGCGAGTCGGCGGACGATTCTTCGGCAGGCGCGTTCAGCATGCCCGCGACCACGATCCCCACCGCCACCACCGACACGACCGCCGTCACGTCCATCCAGATGCTCATGCGCCATTTCGACTCGACCCGCTGGGTCATCGCACTCCCCGTCCACCCCGACCATGCACACGTTACCCATTCGGCAACTTGGGTATTGCCCGGTCCGGAATGGGTTGCTAAAGTCGAACATGTATTCGAATGACCTTGGGGGAGGTTGGTTGTGGGGGCATTACTTCTCGAGGAATTRCGCGCATTCACGGCGCGGTTGCAATGTGCCGAGGCGGCGAGTGGCGATGCGGGRTTGGGCATCGATCTGCTCGACGCGATCGAGRCGTTGAAGTCGGTCGGGTGYGCGGTGCAGGCGGTGATCACCGACRACGTCGCCACSYGTAYYCGCGCGGACCGCAAGGCTGCCGGGTTGCCGCGGGCGGAYTGGGACCGCGGCATTGMCTCGCAGATTGCGTTGGCGCGCAGGGAATCCCCGAACCGTGGCGGTCGGCATCTCGGGTTCGCTCAGGCGTTGGTGCACGMGATGCCGCACACCCTGGCGATGTTGCGGTCGGGCCGGTTGAACGAATGGCGTGCCACGTTGTTGGTGCGGGAGACGGCGTGCCTGTCGGCGACGGATCGGGGCATCGTGGACCGTCGGTTGTGTTCGGACCCGGCCACTCTCGACGGGGTCGGCGACCGCGGGCTGATCGCGCGGGCGAAAGCGTTGGCGGTCGAACTCGACGCCGCGGCGGTTGTAGCCCGGCATCGCAAGGCGGTGTCCGAGCGTCGGGTCACGACACGGCCGGCGCCGGATTCGATGGCCTACCTCAGTGTGTTGATGCCGGTGGAGCAAGCAGTGTGCCTCCAGGCCACGTTGGGTCGGGATGCCGACAGTCTGATCGCGACCGGGAACAGTGGCGGCCGGACCCGCAATCAGCTGATGGTGGACCTGTTGTTCGACCGCGGCACCGGAGCGTCGGTGGCGGCGGGGGTGCCGGTGGCGGCGAATCTGGTGCTCTCGGACGAGACCTTGCTGGCCGGTGGGCACGAGGCCGCGCAGTTGCAGGGGTTCGGGCCGGTGCCGGCGGGGATTGCCCGGCAACTGGTGGCCGAGGCCGTCGATAGTGGCACCGAGACGTCGTTGCAGCGGGTGTATTCGTGCCCCCAGTCGGGGGCGTTGACGGCGATGGAGTCCCGGTCGCGCACGTTCCCGAAGAGCCTGCGAAAGCTGATCGACCTCCGGGATCGGACGTGCCGGACTCCGTGGTGCGATGCGCCGATCCGGCATCACGATCACATCCGCTCACGCAGTAAATTGGGTAAGACCACCGCGCGAAACGGGTCCGGGCTCTGCGAGGCCTGCAACTACGCGAAGGAAGCACCGGGTTGGACAGCACGTCCCGTGAGCAGGCCCGGCGGCACCCACCTCCTCGACCTCGGCACCCCGACCGGGCACCACTACCGATCGGCGGCCCCGCCGCTCCCGGCCGCGGCACGACAGTCGGAGGTCGAGGCGGTACTGATCGCACGCCTGCGTGCGTCGTGACAGCGCGATCACGCCTGGACGACGCCGACCACCGGGGCGTAATCACATGGCGGCAATGCCCGGCTGGTGTTGTCGAGGATGCTCCCGAAGACGACGAACACGATTGTGCCCCTGCCTGTCTCGAGGGTATTGGACAGCGTGACGATGTAGTCGGCCGGCCGCTCCTGATACAGCGGCGCTCGCCCCGACTGCATGGTGGTGAGGTTCAGCCAGGCGACCTCGACGAGGTCGCCCTGCAGTGGCGACGACATTGCCGTGTTCATCCCGCTGAAGAAGACATTGACCTTCCCCGGCGGAATGACTGGGACAGGAAGGTTCTCGTCGACGGCGGGGCCTGCTATCGCGCGAGCGATACCGACCGAATCGTTCTGCTCTCCGAAGCCGGCAGGGAGGCAGTCGGCTGCGGTGGTGTCGTACAGGAACGGCTGGGCGGTGCCCTCGACGAGATGAACCGATCGGGGGAAGTAGTTGTAGCGCGGTGTACCGGCGGCGATGCGCTCGATGGTGGTCGTGATCGACTGCGCGGTGCGGGTGCTGATCGGCATGGCGGCCGATTGGAGGGCGGCTCGCACTGCCGCCACGTCGCCGAGCGGCGGGGGCACGGCGCGCGCTTCACCGGCCGCCATGGAGACGAGCACACCGACACACGCCGCAAGTCCTGCAATTCGTCCACGCATGAATGGATGCTAGCGGCCACAGGGACTTGCCGAATCAGCTTCGTGAACGCCCGGCAAGTGCCAGGCTTGAGGTCATGGACAGCATCAACTCGATGGGTGACCGGTAATGGCCCGCCCGGTACGCGTCGTCGTGCTCGGCGCCGGCTCGTGGGGGACGACGGTGGCAGGTCTCGCCGCCCACAACACACCGACCCTGCTGTGGGCGCGGAACTCGGATACGGCCGACGAGATCAACAACGAGCACCGCAACTCCCGCTACCTCGGCGACCGCCCGCTCCCCGACTCCATGCGCTCCACAGCCGAGATCGTCGAAGCGGCCCATGAAGCCGACGTTCTCGTGGTTGGGGTGCCGTCGCACGCGGTCCGCAGCACCCTCGCGCAGATCGCCAACGAGGTGCGGGCGTGGGTGCCGGTGCTGTCGCTGGCGAAGGGGCTGGAGCCGGGAACACGGCTGCGACCCACCGAGGTGATCGCCGAGTGCCTGCCCGGGCATCCGGTCGGGCTTCTCGCGGGCCCGAATATTGCGCGGGAGATCGTGGACGGACTGGCGGCCGCGTCGGTCGTGGCCACCCAGGACGTTCGGGTGGCCACCGCGTTGCAGCCGTTGTTCGCGTCCGCCGTGTTCCGGGTGTACCGGAACACCGATGTGCTGGGCTGCGAACTCGGTGGCGTGCTGAAGAACATCGTAGCGATCGCCTCGGGAATGGCCGACGGGCTGGATGTCGGCGACAACACGCGCGCGATGGTCCTGGCGCGAGGGTTGGCTGAGATGACCCGGCTGGGTGAGGCGATGGGCGCGAACCCGCGGACGTTCGCGGGACTCACCGGGGTCGGAGACCTGATCGCCACCTGTATGAGCCCGAGTTCGCGTAACCGGCGGGTGGGCGAGTACATCGCCCGCGGCATGACGGTCGACGAGGCGGTCGCCAAGTTGGGGCAGGTGGCCGAGGGCGTGAAGACGGCCCCCACCGTGATGGAACTGGCCCGCGACTACAACGTGGAGATGCCCATTGCCGCCGAGGTCGAGGCGGTGGTCGCGGGTCGGCAGACGCCGGAAGGCGCCTATCGTGGCCTGCGGAAAGTCGCTGCCGGCGGAGAGCACGAGGTGGCATGACCGCACGACTGCAACCGGCAGTAGCACTATCTAGACGTTTCTAAGCAATCTCCTAGAAAACTGGGGCAGACTCCTGAATGGAGGCACCCCAGCAAGCAGCGTCGTGCGGGGACGTATGCGTGAGAGAAGTCAGCATGAGTTCACCGACCTCGGTTGGTCCCGGAGACTCGTCGGCGCGCGCGTTCCCCCTGTCACCCGCGCAAGCGGGGATGTGGCTCGCGCAGCACGTCGATCCCGCGGTTCCGGTGTCGGTCGCCCAGTACGTCGACATCCACGGCGACCTGGACCGGAGCGCCCTCACAGACGCGTGTGTCCGCGCGGCCGCCGAGTTCGAGTCGTTTTTCCTGAAGGTCTCCGAGATCGACGGGCAACCGCTGCAATGGGTGGACCCGAGCCTGGACGCCTCCGTCGGCTACCTCGACTTCCGGGACACGCCGGACCCGGAGGCGTCGGCGCACGCGTGGATGCGCACCGAGACCGCCGATCCGATCGACATCCAGCGTGACCGTCTGACCGTCTCGTTCCTTCTCCACGTCGGACACGACCATTACTTCTGGTATTCGCGCGCCCACCACATCGCGATGGACGGTTTCGGGTCCGTCACGATGCTCTACCGGATCGCCGCGCTCTACACCGCCGCGGTGCACGGACTGCCACCACCCGCGAGCAGTCCTGTCGGTCTGCGGCGCATCCACGAACTCGAGACCGACTACCGCACCTCCGCCCGCCGGGAATCCGACCGGGACTACTGGACAGAAACGATGCGTGGTGTCACCCACGCGAGCACCCTCGCGCGCGGCTCCGCGCCGCCGACCGCCGGTTCCCGGCACGTCGGCGCAACGTTGACCACCGAGGTCGTCGATCAACTCGAGAAGAGCGCGGCAGCGCACGGCGTCAATCCTGCGACGCTCACCGTCTGTGCGGTCGCGGGCTATCTGGCGCGAATGACCGGCGAGGACGACGTCACGCTCAGCCTGCCGGTGTCGGCACGCACGACGGCGGCGCTGCGCCGGTCCGGCGGCATGGTGTCCAACGTGGTGCCGCTGCGCATCACGTCCGCGGGGACCGGGACTGTCGGCGATCTGGTGTCCCGCACGCGCCTCGTGATGTCGGGCGCCCTGCGGCATCAGCGGTACCGGCACGAGGACATCCGCGCAGACCTGGGAAGCGCACTGTCCGGGCCGCGACTGTTCGGCCCCGCCGTCAACATCATGCTGTTCCCCGAGGAGTTGGAACTCGGTTCGCTACGCAGCCAATTGCATGTGTTGTCTTCGGGTCCGATCGAAGACCTCCTGGTGAATCTGTACCGGTACGGTCCCCGCGGACGTGTGCACCTCGATTTCAAGGCGAACCCGCGACTGTATTCGCAGGACGAGCTCGAGGGGCACCATACGAGATTCCTGCGGTACTTCCGGCACTTCCTCGACGCCGATGCCGCCCACCCGATCGGTGAACTCCCGGTCCTCACGGAGAACGAAACCGCGGCACTGGTCCCCTTCCCCGGACCGCCCGACAGCGTGCCCGTCACGCTCGCCCACGTGTTTCGCGCCTCCGCCGCACAGCATCCGGACGCGACCGCCGTCGTCAGCGCCGGCCGCGAGATCACCTACCGCGAACTCGACGGGCGATCGGATCGGATCGCTGCGACGCTGGCACGATTCGGCGTCGGGTCCGGCGACATCGTCGCGGTGGCTTTGCCGCGGTCCTCCGACTATGTCTGTGCGGTCTGGGCCGTCGCGAAGACGGGGGCGGCATTCCTGCCGGTGGATCCGACCTCCCCGGTCGCCCGTGTTCGGCACATGCTCGACGACTCCCACGCGGCAGTTGGGTTGACGTCCGTCGAATACACGAACACGCTGCCGGACAGCACCGAGTGGCTACTGCTCGACGAGTCGGGCGGCTCGACCGCCGACGATGTGCCCCCGCCGACAATACGATTCGACGACGCCGCCTACCTCATCTACACATCCGGATCCACCGGAGTTCCCAAGGGAGTCGTGGTCACCCACCGCGGGATCGCCAATCTGGTCTCCGCGCAGCGCACCCGACTCGGCCTCGACAGCGCGGCAAGGGTTCTGCATGTCGCATCACCGAGCTTCGACGCCTCCGTCTTCGAGATGCTGATGGCCTTCGGCTCCGGTGCTGCGCTCGTCATCGCCTCACCCGCAGTGTTCGGTGGATCCCCTCTCGCACGGCTGATGACCACCGAACGCGTCACCCACGCGGTGATCACCCCGTCGGTCCTGGCGTCGATGGACCCCGGGGAGGTCGGAGGCCTGCGCACACTCGTCGTCGCGGGTGAGAAGTGTCCGCCGGAACTGTTGTCTCGGTGGGCATCCCGATGCCGGATAATCGACGCGTACGGTCCTGCGGAGACTACCGTCATGGCGACCGTCAGCGCGCCTCTCGCCGAGTCCGGACCGGTCACCATCGGCCGGCCGATCCACGGAACGAGGGCCGTGGTCCTCGACCACCGGCTCCGCCCGGTCCCCGCCGGTGTGGTCGGCGAGCTGTACGTCGCGGGGACCGCCCTGGCCCGCGGGTACCACCGCAGGGTTCGGCAGACGTCGGAACGGTTCGTCGCCGACCCGTACGGACCAGCGGGCACCCGCATGTACCGCACCGGCGACACGGTCCGCTGGACCCGGGACCACGAACTCGAGTACCTCGGACGCAGCGACGAACAGGTGAACCTCCGGGGTCTACGCGTCGAGCCCGGCGAGATCGACGCGACACTCCGCCGGCATCCGGCGGTTCGATTCGCCGTCACCGTGATTCGCTCGCAGACGGCCGGCGATCAGCTCGTGTCGTATGTGGTGGGCGCCGACACCCTGGCCGAGCAGGAGCTGCTGTCGTTCCTCACCGCCGAACTGCCACCGCATCTGGTGCCGGCCGCCGTCGTCGTGCTCTCCCACATTCCGTTGACCCCGTCGGGCAAGCTGGACCGCACTGCCCTCCCCGAGCACAGCCGCCGGTCACGTTCCCGGACCGCCCCCAGAAGCGAGCGCGAAYGCACACTCCACGGCCTGTACGCCGACGTTCTCGGGACGTCCGATTTCGGTGTGGACGAGTCGTTCTTCGCGCTCGGCGGCGACAGCATCATGGCGATCCAATTGGCCTCCCGGGCGAGGAGTGCGGGAATTTCGTTCACTCCGCGCGACGTTTTCGAGCAGCGCACGATCTCCCGTCTCGGCCACGTCGCGGGGAGCGACCTCGACAGACCGGTCCTCGCGGAACTGCCGGGCGGCGGGGTCGGCGACATGCCGCTCACCCCGGCGGCCCGATTTCTCCTCGACCGGGCGGGCGTCATCGACCGGTACGCACAGGCGGTGACGGTGGAACTGCCACGCGCTGTATATCCCGACACGCTGGACAGTGTGATCGGCGCCGTCGTCGATCGGCACGACGCACTGCGGGCGCGCCTCGTGCGCGGCTCGGACGGGACGGCGTTCCTCACCGTGAGCCCGGCAGGCGCACCGCTGCCGGCGGGCACGATCCTGCGGGTCCCGCTGCCCGACCACGCCGACCCGGCGCAGCGTACGCGGGACGAACACGAGGCCGCAGTCCGCCGGTTGAATCCTGCTGCGGGCGTGATGGTGCAGTGCGTCTGGCTCGATCCCGGACCGGAAGACACCACGCGCCGCGGGCGGCTCCTCCTCGTCGCCCATCACCTGGTGATCGACGGGGTCTCGTGGCGAATCCTGATCGGCGATCTCGCGGCAGCGTGGGCGCAGGTGGAGGCGGGGATATCGCCTACCCTGGCACCGATCGGCACCTCCCTGCGCCGGTGGTCGCACGGCCTGATCGAGGAGGCGCAGCGGCCGGGCCGCAGGTCCGAGCTGCCGTTCTGGCGTGAGATGACCGCGTACGAGGATTCGCCGCTCGGCACCCGCCCCCTCGACACGCGGCGTGACGTGAATTCCACCGTGGATCGGGTCCACACGGACGTGTCTGCGGACGTCACACACTCGTTGCTCACCGGCCTCCCGGCCGCCTTCCGCTGTGAGGTCAACGACGCACTGCTCACCGCGCTCACCCTCGCCCTCGCGCAGTGGCAGCGCCGGCGGGGACGACCGGCCACCGCGCCGGTGATCCGGCTCGAGGGGCACGGCCGCGAGGAAGGGGTGCTCCCCGGCGCCGACCTTTCCCGCACCGTCGGGTGGTTCACCAGTATCTTCCCGATTCGCCTCGACCTCGGGGACGTCGACCTGGACGAGGCGTTCGCGGGCGGCCCTGCTGCAAGCACCGCGATCAAGTTGGTCAAGGAACAGTTGCGTGCGGTGCCCGACAAGGGCATCGGCTACGGGCAGTTGCGGTATCCGGGGGACGACCTCGGCCAGGTCGCCTTCAACTACCTCGGCCGGCTCGATACCGCGGAGACAGAACATGATTGGCGCCCCGTGCGGGACGACACCGCCGTGTTCTCGTCGGCGGAACCGTCGATGCCGGTCACCGCGCTGATCGACATCACCGCGTTCACCGCCCGCGGTGTCCTCGACGCCACCTTCGCATACCCGGCGGGTGCGATTGCGCCCGAGGACGTGCGGGCGCTGGGCGATCTGTGGGAGCAGGCGCTGACAGCGCTCGCCGCGGTGGCGCGGTCTCCGCGCGCCGGTGGGCTCACCCCGTCCGATCTGCCGCTCGTCGCCGTGGACCGCAACGACATCGACGAGTGGGAGCGGGACCATCCGGGTCTGCTCGACGTGTGGCCGCTGACGCCGTTGCAGTCGGGCCTGCTGTTCCACGCGGCACTCGCGGGTACGGATGCCGATCCGTATGCGATGCAGGTGATCCTGACCCTGTCCGGACACCTCGATCAGGATCGGCTCCGGCGCGCATGCGGCGCCGTCCTTGCGGGGCACGCGAACCTGCGCACCGCATTCGTGCGCGACAGTCGCGGCGTCCCGGTGCAACTCGTGCTCGACGACGTGCCGCTGCGGTGGCGGCACGTCGACCTCACGGACGTCACAGAGGATCCCGAGGTCCTGCGCGACGACCGCACCACCCGCTTCGACATGTCTGCCCCACCGCTGATTCGGTTCACCCTGCTGTCGCGGGGGCCGAACCGCGTCGACCTGGCGATCACCGCCCACCACATCGTGCTGGACGGCTGGTCCATGCCGTTGCTGGTGCGCGAACTCTTCACCGCCTACCAACGCGACGATGTCCGCACCGAGCCGCCGGATTCGAGCCCGTACCGCGACTACCTGGAATGGCTGGCGACGAAGGACACCGAGGCCTCGGCGCGGGCGTGGGTCGCGGCTCTCGACGGCATCACCGAGCCCGCCGCGTCGGCCGAACCCACCCCCACCACGTCGGAGACGGTGCTGGAGCTGAGCGAGGAGGACACCCGGAAGCTGACCGCGCGAGCGACCGAGCTCGGCGTCACGCTGAGCACGATCGTGCAGGCGGCCTGGGGAATCGTTCTCGGGCAGGCGACCGCCCGGGACGACGTCGTGATCGGCGCGACCGTCTCCGGCAGGCCCGCGGACGTCGCCGGGGTGGAGAGTGCGGTGGGATTGTTCGTCAACACCGTGCCCGTGCGGATCCCGCTGGTCCCCGATACCGACACCGCCATGCTGCTCACCCGCCTACAGGCCGACCATGTGCGCCTCCTGGACCATCACCATCTGGGCCTGGCGGACATCCAGCAGGCAGTCGGCGTGGCGCCGCTGTTCGACACGCTGGTCGCGTTCGAGTCGTACCCCGTGGACCGCACCGCGCTGCCGGAACCCGTCGACGGACTCACACTGGACGAGGTCCGCGCACACGATGCGTCGCACTACGCCGTGACGCTGGCGGTGACAGTCGCCCGGACCCTCCGGTTGACGGCGAAGTGCCGGTCACATCGATACGACGAGAAAGCCCTGCTCGCCCGCGTCGGGCGCGTCCTCGAGTGCATCAACGGGGATCCGCACGTCGTCCTCGGCAGGCTCGACCTCCTCGGCGATCAGGAGCGCGAGCGGGTGCTGCGCACCTGGAACGCGACGGACGCACCGGTACCCTCGCAGACCCTGGTGGACCTGTTCGACGCGCAGGCCGAGCGTTCCCCGGAGGCCGTCGCGGTGGTCTTCGGCCCGGATCGACTGACGTACGCGGAGTTCGACGCACGGGTGAATCGACTCGCCCGGTATCTCGTCGCGAAGGGAATCGGACCGGAAACCGTCGTCGGTGTCGCGGTACCCCGCTCGATCCAGCTTCTCGTGGCGCTGCACGCGGTACTGAAAGCCGGCGGCGCCTACCTGCCGATGGACCCCGAGCACCCGCTCGGACGAACGGCACTCGTCATCGACTCGGCCTCACCCGCGCTGGTCCTCACGTCCGATTCCCGCAATCGCACGGTCCCGGACGGAGTCGCCGTCGCGGATCTCGATCTGTTGGACCTCACCGGGTACGACCCCCGATCGATCACGGATTCCGAGAGACGCGCACCGCTGCATCCGGCGAACGCCGCGTACGTCATCTACACGTCCGGTTCCACGGGCCGGCCCAAGGGCGTGACGGTGACCCACGAGATGATGGTGAACCAGTTCCGCTGGGCGCAGACGCTGACACCGCTCGACGGTTCCGATGCGGTATTGCACAAGACGCCTCTCACGTTCGACATTTCCGCGTGGGAACTGCTGTGGCCCTTGCATACCGGTGCACGGGTGGTGATCGCCGCACCCGACGGACACCGCGATCCCCGCTACCTCGCACGGATCGTCGCGCAGGAGTCGATCACGACTCTCCATGTCGTGCCGTCGATGCTCGACGCCTTTCTGGAGCAGTGCGGGCCGCGGGAACTCGCCCCGCTGCGCCGCGTGTACTCGGCGGGTGAACCCCTGTCCGCGGCGACGGCATCGCGATTCGAGGGACGCAGTCCCGCCGCGCTGTACAACTGGTACGGCCCGTGCGAGGCGGCGGCGGCGACCTCGGAGTCGGTCGACGGCAACGAGTTCGGCACCGCGGTCGCCATCGGCCGTCCCATTTCCAACATACGTACGTATGTACTCGACAGCCGGCTCCGGCCGGCGCCGATCGGGACAAGGGGCGAGTTGTACCTTGCCGGTGCGTACTTGGCGCGCGGGTATGCCGGACACCCCGACCTGACCGCCGAACGCTTCGTCGCCGATCCCTTCGGCGGAACCGGTGGACGGATGTACCGCACCGGCGACGTGGTGCGGTGGAATCAGTCGGGCCGGCTCGAGTATCTCGGGCGCACCGACTTCCAGATCAAACTCCGCGGCCAGCGCATCGAACCCGGCGAGATCGAGTCCGCGCTCACGTCCGACCCGGCTGTGACCCACGCGGCGGTCACGGTGCACCGTGACGCGAAAGCGGGAGATCGGCTGATCGCCTATGTCGTAGCCGCGCACGGTGTGCCGCCGGATGAGCGTCGGATCGTCGACCGTCTCGCCGGTCTGCTCCCGGACTACATGATTCCCTCCGCCGTCGTCCCGCTCGCGGCACTACCACTCACCACCAGTGGAAAGCTGGATCGCGCCGCCCTACCGGAACCGGCCTCCGCGACCTCCTCTTTCGACCCGCCCGTCACCCCCACCGAGGACGTGGTCGCGTTCGTGTTCGCGGAGGTCACCGGCACCGGCGGGGTGGGCAGGCACGACAACTTCTTTGCGGCGGGCGGAAACTCGCTGACCGCGGCGCAAGCCGTCGCCCGCGTCGGAGCGGCGCTGGGAATCTCCGTCGACGTCCGCGCACTGTTCGACCACCCGACGGTCGCGGACCTGTCGGAGTATCTCGCGAAGCGAACGCACCAGACCGGGCGGGYGCCCCTGGTCCCCCGCGCCCCGACCGCCCACGTGCCGCTGTCCCTGGCACAGCAGCGACTGTGGTTCCTGAACCGGCTCGACGGACGCTCGGCGACCGACAGCATTCCCGTCGTGCTCCGCCTCACCGGCACGCTCGACGAATCGGCACTGTGTGCGGCGGTGGGTGACGTGATCGAACGACACGAACCCCTGCGCACCGTCTATCCCGAGCACGACGGGGTCCCCTGCCAGCATGTTCTCCCCACCTCCGCGGTGCCGCCGTGCACGGTGCGGACGACGACGGACCCGATCGGCCGGGTCCGCGGCCTGCTGTCGACCGGATTCGACCTCACCGCCGAACCCCCGGTTCGCACCGAACTTCTCGCGGTGAGCGCCGACGAATGGGTGCTGGCCCTCGTCGTCCATCACATCAGTGCGGACGGGTTCTCGCTGGGACCGCTCGCCCGGGATGTGATGGCCGCATATCGCGCCCGGGCGCAGGGCAACTCGCCGGTCTGGATGCCCCTTCCCGTCCGCTACGCCGACTACGCCCTCTGGCAGCGTGAACTGCAGGACGGGCAGCGCGGACTGGCGTATTGGACGCAGACCCTGTCCGGGTTGCCCGAACTGCTCCCCCTGCCGTTCGACCGTGCGCGCCCGCCCGTCACGACGCACCGGGGCGCGAGCGTCGAGTTCATTCTCGACGCCGAGATTCATCGGCGGATTCGTGCTCTCGCGCGTACTCACGACGCCACTCCGTTCATGGTGGTGCATGCGGCGCTGGCCGTCCTCGCGGCCAGACTCGGCGACACGTCGGACATCGTCGTCGGCACGCCGATCGCGGGTCGCGGGCCCCGCGCACTCGACGATCTCGTCGGGATGTTCGTCAATACACTGGTGCTCCGGACAGACGTCCCGCTGCACACCACGTTCGCCGACATGATCGGCCGCGTGCGGGACGTCGATCTGGCCGCGTACGCCCATGCGGACGTCTCGTTCGAGGAGGTTGTGCAGGCGGTCGCGCCCGCTCGGTCCCGCAGTCGTAATCCGCTGTTCCAGCTGGCGCTCGCCTATCACAACACGGCGCCGGTCGTGATCGACCTGCCGGAGATCTCCGCCGACATCGTCGAGATCGAGACGCACACCGCGAAATTCGACCTCCAGCTCACGGTCACCGAATCAGTGGACGACGCAGGCGCCCCGGGACCGATATCGTGCGTTTTCACCTACGCCACCGATCTGTTCGACGACGACACGGTCTCGGGAGTCGCGGACCGGTTCCAGCGCCTTCTGCGGGCCGCGCTCGCACACCCGTCCGCCGTGATCGGCGACATCGACGTGCGGGACGTCGCGGAACAGCAGGCGCAGCATCACGGACCGCCTTCGGTGCCTCAGCGCACCCTGCCCGACCTGATGTCCGCTGCCGCCCGGCAGAGTCCGGGGGAATCGGCGCTGACGGCGGACGGCCGGTCGATGACGTATCGCGAACTCGACGCCGAGTCGAATCGGCTCGCCCGCGCCCTGATGCGGCGCGGGGTGGGACCCGAGGCTCTCGTGGCCCTCGGGGTGCCGCGCTCGGTCCTGTCCGTCGTCTCCGTGTGGGCGGTCGCGAAGACGGGTGCCGCGTTCGTGCCCGTCGACCCGCACTACCCCGCCGCGCGGGTCCGGTACCTGATGGACGACTCCGGCGCCGCCCTCGGGCTGACCACCGCCGCGGACCGCGAGGCCCTGCCGGACGGTACGGACTGGCTGTTGCTCGACGACCCGGACTTCCGAACAGAATGTCGCGGCTACTCTTCGGCCCCGGTCACCGATGCCGACCGTGCTCGGCCGCTCGATGCGCGCCACCCCGCGTACGTGATCTACACATCCGGTTCGACGGGAAATCCCAAGGGAGTGGTGGTGATCCACACCGGTCTCGCCGACTTCACGGCGGAACAGCGGGAGCGGTATTCGGTGACGGCGTCGTCGCGCACCCTGCACGCGTCGTCGCCCAGCTTCGACGGCTCGGTGCTGGAGATACTGCTCGCGCTCGGTGCGGGCGCCTGCATGGTGCTCGCACCACCGACGGTCCAGGCCGACGGTGCTGGCGACGGTCGACCCGCGCGGCCTGCACGACCTCCGGGTCGTCGTGGTGGGCGGCGAACCCTGCCCACCGGAACTCGTGGCGGTGTGGGCGGCGCAGGAGCAGATGTTCAACGGATACGGCCCGACCGAGACGACGGTCATGGCGAGTATCAGTGATCCCCTGGCGGCCGGCAGGCCGGTCACCATCGGCCGTCCGGTCCGCGGCGCCACCGTACTCCTGCTGGATTCGCGTCTGCATCCGGTTCCGACGGGAGTGGCCGGCGAACTCTACATCTGCGGTCCGGGCGTCGCCCGCGGCTATCATCGCAGGCCCGCGCTGACCGCCGCGCGCTTCGTCGCCTCCCCGTTCGGCCCCTCCGGGGAGCGGATGTATCGGACGGGCGATGTGGGTCGGTGGCGCCGCGACGGGTCGATCGAGTATCTGCACCGCAACGACTCGCAGATCGAACTGCGCGGCGTCCGAATCGAACTCGGCGAGATCGACGCCACCCTTCTCACCCATTCGACCGTGCGATTCGCGGCGACGGATGTGCGTGAACTGCGGGACGGCGTCGACGCACTCGTGTCGTACGTGATCCCCGCACGGAACGAGACGGTCGATCCGGATCAGCTGATCCGCTTCGCGGCGACGCGTCTGCCGACGACGCTGGTGCCCGCGATCGTGGTCGTGGTGGACGCCGTCCCGCTCACCGTGAACGGGAAACTGGACCGCTCGGCGCTGCCCGACCCCGTCCCTCCGGCGACCGAATTCGAGGCCCCGCACACGCCCGCCGAACGGGTGGTGGCCACAGTGTTCGCCGAGGTGCTCGGACTCGACCTCGTGGGTCGGGAGGCCAACTTCTTCGCCGTGGGCGGCAGTTCCCTGTCCGCCACGCGCGCCGCGTCCCGGATCGGTGCCGCACTGCACACGACGGTGCCGGTGCGCGCGGTGTTCGACTCGCCGACCGTCTCGGCGCTCGCGGCATCTGTCACCGAGCAGACCGACGGCGCGACGCACGTCGCACTCACCGTGCGTCCGCGCCCGGCCCGCGTGCCGCTGTCGCCTGCGCAGCAACGCCTGTGGTTCCTCGCCCGCCTCGCACCCGGCTCCCCCGAATACACCATCCCGATGGCATTGCGGCTGACCGGGGCACTCGACGTCGCCGCGCTCACCGCGGCCGTCGCGGACGTGGTGGGCCGTCACGAACCGCTGCGCACCGTGTATCCCGACAGTGACGGCGTGGCCTACCAGCAGTTGATCCCGGTGTCGCGGGCCGCTCCCACACTCCGACCGATACCCGTGTCCCGCGGTGACGTCGCCGCGCGGGTTGCGACGTTCGCGTCGAAGGGTTTCGCCCTGGACGCCGAACCGCCGATCCGTGCCCGGCTGTTCGCCCCGGCCCCCGACGAATGGGTGCTCGCCGTCATGGTCCACCACATCAGCACGGACGGGTTCTCGGTGCCGGTGCTCGTCCGCGACGTGATGACCGCCTACGCGGCGCGGGTCTCGGGCGAGGCACCGCGGTGGCCCGAGTTACCGGTCCAGTACACGGATTACACCCTGTGGCAGCACGAGTTGCTGGGCGACCGCGACGACCCGCAGTCCGTTGCCGCCCAGCAACTGTCGTACTGGAAGGACACGTTGTCGGGTGCGCCGGAACAGCTGTCCCTCCCTGCAGACCGGCCGCATCCCGCCATTGCGTCGCACCGCGGCGGAACAGTCGAATTCGCGCTCGACGACGTGCTCTATCGCGCGGTCGAGCACACCGCTACGGCCCTTGCCGTCACCCCGTTCATGGTCGTGCACGCGGTATTCGCGGTGTTGCTCGCGAGGCTCAGCGGATCCACCGACATCGTGATCGGCACTCCCGTCGCGGGACGCGGGGATCAAGCCCTCGACGACCTGGTGGGCATGTTCGTCAACAACCTGGTCCTGCGCACCGACGTGATTCCCGCGGAAAGCTTCGCGGACCTGCTCGGCCGCGTGCGAGAGGTCGACCTGGACGCGTTCGCGCACTCCACCGTTCCGTTCGAAACCGTGGTCGAGGTGCTCGATCCCGCCCGGTCACGTGCACGCAATCCACTGTTTCAGGTGGCCCTGGCGTTCCAGAACCTCGACCACACCCCGCTCACCCTGCCCGGACTGCGGGTGTCGGCGATGACTCCCCCTACCCGGTCGGCCCGATTCGACCTGCAACTCACCGTGACCGTCGATCCGGACCCGTCGACGGAACGCACCCGGCGTGCGGCGGTGTTCACGTACGCCACCGACCTGTTCGACCACCGCACCGTCGCGGACATCGGCGAACGGTTCATCCGGATGTTGAGCGAGGCCGTCGCACAACCGGATACGTCCGTCGGCGACCTCGCCCTCCTCGATCCGGACCCGGACGTCCCCACCGCCGCGCCGTCCTCCGGCGAGACTCTCGTCGATCTGTTCGAGCGGCAGGTCGCCGGTTCACCTGACGCGACCGCACTCGTCTCCGGAGATCGTGCGCTCACCTACCGTGAACTCGACGAGCACGTGAATCGACTGGCCCGCCACCTGATCGGCGCCGGCGTCGGCCCGGAGTCCATGGTGGGACTGGCGATTCGCCGCTCGGTCGAACTCCTCGTCGGAATGTATGCCGTCGCCAAGGCGGGCGGGGCGTACGTGCCGATCGACCCCGATCAGCCCGCGCAGCGCAATGCCCAGGTCATCCGGTCCTCGGACACACGCGTCGTCCTCACCACCGAGCGCGACCGGTTCGACCTCTCCGACGTCCTGCCCGCGGAGACACAGCTCGTCGTCATCGACCGGGTGGACCTGTCCGGCGTCGATCCGTCGCCGATCTCCGACCTGGACCGGATCGCTCCCCTGCGGGCGCAGAACCCCGCGTACGTGATCCACACGTCGGGCTCGACGGGCACCCCCAAGGGGGTCGTCGTGACTCATGCGGCCGTCGTGAGCTTCCTGAGCTGGCGCCAGGACACCGACCCGCTCGGCGCGGACGACACGGTGATGCTCAAGTTGCAGTACACGTTCGACGCCTCGGTCCGCGAGTTCTGGTGGCCGCTGATCGCCGGTGCGCGGCTGGTGATCGCTCGACCGGACGGCCACCGCGACCCGCGGCATCTCGCCGAGCTGATCGGACGGCACCGGGTGACCGCGGGATACTTCCTTCCCCTGATGCTGGCCGAGATCCTCGCGATCCCTGACGCAGACCTCACGTCACTGCGGCAGGTGTCCTGTGGCGGGGAGGTCCTGCCTCCCGGCACGGCACACAGTTTCCACGCGCGGTGCCCGGATGCCGTGCTGTACAACGAATACGGCCCGACCGAGACGGCGGTCGCTGTGACCCGCACGGTCGTCGGCACGGAGGCCGCGACCGTCCCGATCGGTGTGCCGCAGAACGGCGTCGGCGTGCTCGTGCTGGATTCGCGGCTGCATCCGGTGCCCGTCGGCGTTCCGGGTGAGCTCTACCTCGCCGGTGCCCAGTTGGCGCGCGGCTATCTCGGGCAGCCGGGGGTGACGGCCGCCCGATTCCCCGCCAATCCGTGGGGACCGCCCGGTCAGCGGATGTACCGGACCGGCGACGTGGTGAGTCGCCGCAGAGACGGGACGATCGACTATCTCGGCCGGCGCGATCTCCAGGTGAAGATCCGCGGTCAGCGCGTCGAACTGGAGGAGATCGAGACGGCGCTGCGAAGCCATGCTGCCGTCGCGCAGTCCGCGGCGGCCGTGTACGAATCAGCCGGCACGGGGGCCCGGCTGGTCGGCTACGTGGTGCCGCGTCCGGACATGGTGGTGGACACCCGTGCCGTGTCGGCGGAACTGGCACAGCGGCTGCCTCGCTACATGGTGCCCAACCAGGTCGTGGTGCTGGAGGCGCTACCGTCCACACCCCACGGCAAGCTGGATCGACGGGCGCTTCCGGATCCGGGGGTGCCGCGGGCGCAGCGGTTCCGTCCCCCGACGACCCGCACCGAGAAACTGGTCACCGCGGTGTTCGCGGACGTTCTCGGCACGGGTCTGGTGGGGCTGGACGACAATTTCTTCGAACTGGGCGGCAACTCGCTGTCCGCGACCAGGGCTGCGTCACGGCTGCACACATCGACTCGGGTCGAGGTCCGGCTCGAATGGTTCTTCGCCGACGCGACCGCGGAGAGCATCGCCGCGCGAATCTCGTCGAGTTTCGCGGCGGCCTCCGACGCCTCCGCCGGACTCGGGGTGTTGCTGCCGCTGCACCCGGACGGTGGACGGGAGCCGCTGTTCTGCATCCATCCGGCCATCGGGTTGGCCTGGTGCTATGCGGGATTGAGTGCGCATCTCGGCCCCGACCGCCCCGTCTGGGGGGTGCAGTCGCCCGCCGTGACCATGCCCGGCGAACGGTTTTCGTCGATCACGCAGCGGGCCCATCGATATGTGGAGGAGATTCACCGTGTGCAGCCGCGGGGGCCGTATCACCTGCTCGGGTACTCGGTGGGCGGCGTGATCGCGCACGCGATGGCCGTCGAGTTGCGCTCGCTCGGCGAGGAGGTGCGTGTGCTCGCGATGATCGACAGCTACGCGGCGGCGGAGCGGGAMACCCCGGCACCGACGCTGCCGGAACTGCTCACGGAATTCGGCGGCGGGGCGTCGGAGCACCTCGGGCCGGAGCAGCTGACCCGGTTGTACGAGGAC